>JAYTWN010000047.1:0-10336 GCA_043743435.1 Acidimicrobiia bacterium | reverse complement strand
AGCCATGAACCCAAACGAAAGAGCCGTTCCAGCAAAGGGTGCAGGCACAGGGGCACAGAGTGCAAATTCTCGCGGTGCCCTGGAGCATGTTTGGCCTTGGATTCTTCGTGGTGGCTGGTTTAGTGCCGCGTTGTTTTCCTCACCGCTCTTCGGTGAGGCGCTTGCCCCCAGGTCTCGGCCCGTCCAGTTGTATATCTTGGTGTTTGCGTGGGCCCTTTGGGGTTTTGGCCTCGTGGCGACTTTGGTCCCGCTTCCCATTGGTTTGGTTGGTTTGCGAATTGCTGGGCCCTTGTTATTGGCAACAAGCATTTGGGCGGCAACGCAACCAGGAGTGTCAAACACCGCACGTGTGTTGGCTTTAGTTTGTGCACTTATCGTTGTGCTGTTGGTGCTCACGCACGAGACAGGGCACTTCTGCGTGAATGGACCGGCGTATCCCAATGAACGACGATTCCTCCTTCGACCATCAGCATCACTGCTGGTAATTGCGCCGATCGCTGGGGTAGTGGTTGCTGGAGGATTGATTACCGGCCCGCTGTTGCTGGCCAATCGCAAGTGGGTCTTTGGAACAATCGCGACTCTGCTCGGCTTCGCTGTGTCCTATGTGCTTATACGTTCACTCTTCGCCCTAGCCCGACGATTTTTGGTGTTCGTTCCCGCCGGATTTGTCATTCACGACTACAGCGCCTTGCGCGAACCGGTCCTGTTCAAGCGCGGACAGATCGAGGCGATGCGGGCCGCCCCCGTAGACACCGACTCTCTCGACCTGACCCTTGGGGCGCCAGGTTTGGTGCTTGAGTTCCTCTTAAAGGAAAAGGTGGAAATGTCTCGGCTCATGGGACCCCGGGACCGAGTGGGCGAGACCGGAAAGTCCGCACGCTTTCTAGCCGTACCTACCCTGCCCGGACGCCTCCTCAACGAAGCCCGCAGTCGTCGCTACTCCGTTGGCTGACACCGCTGAGCCCGCATCCGTTGCGCCACGAGGGGCTCCGATCACAAGCGGGGTTTCGAACCAGATCTCCGTCGACGGATACCGGCTGATCGCCACTCGAGGGCTGCGAGGCTTTGGCGACGGTCTGATTGCGGTTTCGCTTTCCGCGTATTTGAGCAACCAACTTGGCTATTCTGGTACCCGTATCGGTGTCGTCGTCACGGGGATGTTGTTGGGCTCCGCGTTGTTGACGTTGCTTACGGGCACTGCGGCTTCCGGATTTTCACGGCGGTCCTTGTTGCGGGCAGGGGCGTTGTTGGCCATCGCCACCGGTCTCATTTTCGCTACAACAACAAGCTTTGTGTTGCTCTTCATCGCGGGCGTGTTTGGCACCGTGAATCCAACCTCGGGCGACGTGAGTGTGTTTCAACCCATCGAGCAATCGCTACTGCCGAATACCACTACGACAGCACGCCGGTCGTCGGTGTTTGCGCGCTACACGTTTGCTGGATCATTCGCCGCTGCGGCAGGGGCCTTGTGCGCTGGTTTGCCGAAGCAGTTGGGCTGGGCCCCACAATCGGTGTTTCTGGTCTACGCCGTAGTGGCTGGTTTGGGGTTTGGGGTCTACGTTTCTCTAACTGCAGCGGTCGAAGGTTCTTCGTTGGTGAAACCTACGGCCTTGCGCGAGTCGAAACGCATGGTGTATCGGCTAGCGGCGCTATTCAGTCTTGATTCGTTCGGTGGCGGGTTTGTTCCGCAGTCCATTCTGGCCCTGTGGTTGTTTCGTCGATTCGAGTTTTCGTTGACTCGGGCTGGTTTGGTGTTCGCTGGGATGGGCGTGCTTTCTGCGGCTTCGGGCTTTGCCGCAACACGAATTGAAAAGCGTTTGGGGCCGATTCGCACCATGGCGCTCACCCATATGCCAGCGCAGGTCTTGCTGATTGCGGCGGCCTGTATGCCCAACGGAACTGCTGCGGTGGTGTGTCTGTTGGGTCGAAGTCTCCTAGCCAGCATGGATGTTCCGGTACGAAATGCCTACGTGATGAGCGTAGTAGTTCCCGCTGAGCGAGCCGCTGCAGCAAGTGTTACCAACGTTCCACGAAGCCTCGCCTCAGCGCTACCTCCACTCGGAGCCGGCGCAATGTTGGATCACTCGCACTTCGGCTGGCCTCTCATCTGCGCGGGGCTTTGTAAGCTTGCTTACGATATTTTGCTGTTGAAGATGTTTGGAAGTCGATCCGCTGAACGCAGCGTGCGGAAGTAATTGGACTGGGCGCGCCAACGATTCCAAGGCCGGGCTACTTTGATTTGTTGAGGTTCCACCTCAACCGGAGCAGCATTTCCTAGTCAGATTCGAGCAGATTCCTGAGCCGAGATTTTCGCTGCAGGGAATCTGTTTTTTCTGCCGGGGCCGATGTGCTGCTAGCTTGACACCCGTTCTGGTGTTCGGGAAGTCGGTGTAAGTCCGACGCGGTGCCGCCACTGTGAGCAGGGAGTGTGTTCCTGGTTTTGCCGCTGGTCTGATAGTGGGCTGGAAGGTAGGGGACGTGCGTTGATCTGTGAGTCAGGAGACCGGCCAGAGCGCACATATCCACTTACGCCCCACGTTGCATGGGGAAGGAGCTCTAACCGTGTCTTTCTTTTGTCACGGACGCGCATCAGCGCGTCTCGTTTTTGTTGTCGCCGCACTTAGTAGTGCCGCCAGTTTGCCTGCACTGGCCAAACCGCCGGCCCGGGCAGGTAATGCGTGCCCGAAACCAGGAGCGGTGCTGACGTCTCCTACCGGTGTGGCCTTGGTTTGCGGCAAAGGCCGCACGTGGGAAGTGAAAACCCTTCCGCCGGTTCCATCGACCGGTCCATCGGTTGCAACGACAGTTCCTGCGCCGTCTAAAAATGTCACCACGGGATGTGTTCAAGGTGGCGTAGCGGGTGCCGATCAGTTTCCCGAGAAGGCGAACATTGTCGAGGCGAAGGGTCTATCGATCACCTATAAGGGCAACTATAAGGTTGTTAAAGTTGCAAACCCGTGGCGCGGCGCGAAGACCGGTTTTACTTACGTTTTGGTGCAGTGCGGAACGCCGACCCCAGCGTTGACGGGCGATTTGGCGGGTGCGTCGGTTATCCAAATACCGGTGGCTACTGCATCGATCATGTCCACAACGTTGGCTCCGCAGTTTGATGAGCTTGGTGTGGCTGATCGAATTGTTTCAGTTGATACGCCTGCTTACTACTCCACCCCTTCGGTTGTGAAACGGATCGAGTCGGGCGCTATCAAGGGTACCGGTGGTGGGTCTAAAGCAAACGTGGAATTGTTGGTTTCGTTGAAGCCTGGTGTGGTGATTACTTTTGGGACTGGTTCTGGGTCTTTCGATGGGATTGACAAACTGGTGTCTGCCGGCCTGCCAACGCTGGTTGAGGCTGGCTATATGGAAGAAACCCCTCTGGGCCGTTCCGAGTGGGTCAAGTTGATCGGTGCGCTTACGAATCAGGAAGCGTTGGCCGAATCGAAGTTTGCACGGTGGAGAGCTGACTACAAAGCACTTGCTGCGAAGGTCGCCAACGTTCCCAACCGTCCTGTAGTGATTAGCGGTTCGATGTATCAGGGAACTTGGTACATGCCAGGCGGAAAGAGCTACGTGGCTCAAAGCATTCGAGACGCTGGCGGCCAATATCCATGGGCATCCGATACGACGACTGGGTCGCTATCATTGGACTTTGAAGCTGTTCTCGAAAAGGGCTACGACGCAACCGTCTGGATTAACGCCGGGTATCAATGGGCTTCGTTGCGAGATGCTGTTGCGGAAGATTCGCGGTATGCGCGCTTACCTTCGTTTAATGCTACCAATGTGTACGGGAACGACAAGCGTGTGAACGCAACCGGTGGTTCTGACTACTTCGAGACAGCGGTTGTGCGTCCAGATTTGGTGTTGGCTGATCTGGTAAGCGTTTTGCACCCGAACGTGTTGCCAAACCATACGACGGTCTGGTTTCGTCATATTCCCCGGTCATGAGAAATCCGGTTACAACTTGCGTCAAGCAACACTCGGGCTCGCAAGTTCAGCTGTTTTGGGTTGCTCTCCCCGTGCTGCTTTTGTTGTTGATCGTTGCATCGATAGCGTTGGGTTCGGTGTGGATTTCACCGGGGCGTATCTTCACGGTGCTCACGAGCCAAACGCGAGGTGATTCCACGGCTCGGACCATTGTGTGGAGTGTTCGACTTCCCCGCACCGTAACCGCCGTGGCAGCTGGGGCAGCACTGTCGGTCTCGGGATTGTTGATGCAAACCTTGTTTCGCAATCCGTTGGCTGATTCTGCGGTGCTGGGCGTGAGTGCGGGGGCCAGTCTTGGCGTTGCAGTTGTTGTGCTGGGATCAACAAGTTCAATCGTGGCGGTTGGCCGTTACAGCGGCTCAACCACGGTTGGGGTCACCGTGGCCGCAGCTACTGGCTCAGCAATCACGTTGACCGTTGTGTTAGCGATTTCGCATCGAGTGCGCAGCCAAATGATTGTCCTCGTCGCCGGCCTTATGGTCGCTACCGTCGTGGGTGCGATCGTAAGCGTGCTTGCATACTTCTCATCGTTAGAAGCGGCAAGAAGTTTCGGGGCATGGTCGTTGGGTAGTTTCCGTGGAACCTCGTGGGATGAAGTCGTCATGCTCTGCATTGCCACCAGCCTCGGCATCATCGCAGCAATTGCGTTGGCGAAATCACTTGACGGACTGCTACTCGGTGAACGGTATGCGGCATCGCTGGGCTTAAACCTGCGAGTAACACGAGTAGCTGTCATCGTGGCGGCGGCCTTGTGCACCGGAGCCACAACCGCATTCTGTGGACCGATTGGATTCTTGGGAATCGCTGTGCCTCATCTGGCCCGCGGCGTGGTGAAATCAGGACGACACCGACCGTTGCTCATCTCCACAGTTTTCCTGGGCGCCAGCCTTGCGCTCGGCTGCGAAATCATTGCGCAATGGCCGGGCGATGATCGCGTCCTCCCTATCAACGCCATCACTGCGCTGGTTGGTGCCCCGGTTGTGCTGAGCGTGCTTCTGCGCTCCGGAAAAGCACACTCGTGATTGCTGCCATCCAAAAAGCTGTGCTCAGCCCCAATCCACAACAAATGCCAACTCCGATTCTCAGCTCAGACCGCTTGAGCGTTGGCTACCGAAACCGGAAACGAACCACTGTCACCCTTCGCAACATCGAAGTACAGATCCATGCTGGCGAACTCATTGCCATGGTGGGAAGCAACGGTGCAGGAAAGTCCACCTTGCTTCGGTCACTAACCGGCATCCAACCGCCGATCGAAGGACAAGCCTTGCTCTTTGGTGATTCCATTGTTCGGGTCAACCGCCGACAACGCGCCCAACACATTGCCCTGGTCCTTGCCGATCGACTCGAAGTAGCCAATCTCACCGTACGCGAAACCGTCGCACTCGGACGCCACCCCCACACCAACTGGGGAGGCACGCTCGACCCCAACGACGAAACCATCATCGCTAACGCCATGAACGTGACCGACGTGCAACGTTTCGCGCACCGGCCGGTAGCTGAACTCTCCGACGGGGAACGCCAAAGAGTCGCCATCGCCCGAGCGGTCGCACAGCAACCCGACGTAATGGTTCTCGATGAACCAACAGCGTTTCTTGACCCCCGCGCCCGTGTTCGCACCATGTCACTGCTGCGCTCACTCACCCGTCACGGTGATTTCGCGGCCATCGTTGCATCACACGACCTCGAACTCGTGCTTCCCCGGGCAGATCAAATCTGGGTCGTCGGCGACGGAACCCTCACCACCGGAACACTCGAAGAACCAGCCGTGCAAACAGCACTATCAGCACAACTCGGCGCACAGATCGTCACCATTGGTGACCGAACCCATGTCATCTACGAGCAGGAAACCCTATGAGCGCATTGATATCTTCCTCTGGCGGCAAAGACTCACTCATGGCATTCCAACGCGCCCAACAGCAAGGCTTCGACATAACCACCATTGTGATGATGTTCGACGAGACCGGTGAACGATCACGCTCACACGGCATCAGCCCCGAACTCGCCAAAGCACAAACCAAATCACTGGGCTGCGAACTCATCATGCCCAGCGCATCATGGTCTGAGTATCAACCAACATTCGTAGCCACCCTCAAAACCCTCGCCGACACCGGCCACACCCACGCCATATTCGGCGATATTGACCTCCAGGCACACCGAGACTGGGAAGAACAAGTATGTGCACTTGCCAACATTGAACCGGTTCTGCCTCTCTGGGGCCAAGACCGCGTTGCACTATCAACCGAAGCACTCACCATGGGCCTCGATGCCATCGTCGTGTGCGTTGACTCAAAGTTTCTCAGCGACGACTTCGCAGGCCGACGATACGATCAATCATTCCTAAACGATCTCCCCGAAGGCGTCGATTGGTGCGGCGAAAACGGCGAGTTCCACACCTTCGTCACTAACGCCCCTTTCATGACCACACCAATCACCGTTCACGTCACCGACCTACGCCCCTACATCGCCCCACCCAACTTCGGAGGCGGTCGCTACTGCTTCGCCAACCTCGAACTGACGTAACCACCGCTACTCTTTCGAATCGTCACCCGGCCAAAACCGATGCGAGGGAGATTTCGAATGGCATGCACCGCAACTTGGGGATCATCGGAACATTTGGATACACAGCTCACCGTTGCTTCGATCGGGGTTGAGATTACCGGCAGGGAAATGCGGGAGGGTGGTTAGTTCGACCGACTGTTTCAACCCAAGCCCAAAGCGATCCCCGAGTGGTCCTTCCCTTTGCCGAACCTGTCTCGTCGTCTGAAGCAATCCGCGCTGTGCTTGTTTCGATGCTTCAGCAAACTCGCTGACGCGAAAAACGAAATCCAAACGCGAATACGCAAAGACTTGCGGATAGCAATGCATTTCCTAACGAATCGCTGGGCTGTCTTTTGGTCGGTACGGCGGGGCGGGGCGGGGCGGGCGGGGTTTTGTAACAACGTTTCGGATTGGTTGACTTACCGGCTAAGCCCCGCGGGAGCTCCGGCCCGATGCTGGGTGCTCCCAGTGCCCGAGAAAACTCAGTACGCCTTCGGTTTCTCGCACGAGAGCCGGGTCTACTTCGAAGCGAAGACCGTTCTGCCACCAGTCATAGGTGGACCGGTATTGCTCGTCTTGGATAGCCGCCGTGATCTCGTACGTGCCCGCCAAAATTGGCAACTTGTCAATTACGTAATCGAAGTAGCCGCTCCCCTCAAGAATTTCGGGCACCATGTCGTATTCGCGAATATTCACGCCAGTTACGTGAACCCCGTCGAGGCGGTGCATGGCGAATCCCAGGACAGGTCGTCGGATTGGTTTGCCGTTAATCGTGTAGTGGATACGCACGGCAATCCCATCACCGGTTTTCACTCGTTCGACCACATCACCACGGCCACGCTTCGAGACCAATTCGATGGCGTCGATGGTGGCGGAACCGTCACCCCAACGGGTACCTTTGCCGCCTTCGTGATGGATTTCAGCCACGTGCACTTCGCCAAGGTAGGCGTCGATCACGTCACGCGTGGGGCCGACCATTTTCAGTTCACCATGGCTCATCCAGGCCAGACGGTCACACATTTGGCGAACCGAACCCATGGCGTGACTCACGATGACAATGGTCTTGCCCATGTCTTGGAGATCAGCAAACTTCTCTGCACAGCGACGTTGAAACGTCTCGTCGCCCACAGCCAACACTTCGTCAACGAGGAGCACGTCGGGGTCCACGTTGATGGCGACTGAAAATCCTAAGCGGACGTACATTCCCGATGAGTAGTTTTTGACCGGTTGGTCGATGAAACGTTCGAGTCCAGCGAACTCCACAATCTCGTCGAACTTGCGATCAAGTTGTTTTCGAGTCAAACCAAGGATCGAGCCGTTGAGGTACACGTTTTCGCGACCACTGAGTTCCGGGTGAAATCCTGCGCCCAGCTCCAGCAGTGCGCTGAGTTTTCCGTCGACCTGTACTGAACCTTTGTCGGGCCGCAAGATCCGGGCCATGCACTTCAACATGGTGGATTTGCCGGAACCGTTCTCACCGATGATGCCAAAGGTTTCGCCTTGGTGAATATCGAACGACACATCATCAATGGCCCAGAACTCTTGGAACCTGGCCCGCTTGCCCCGCATCAACGTCGCCTTCAAACTGTCGTTGCGCTCCTGGTAGAGCCGGAACCGTTTCGAAAGGTGATCTACCCGAATCGAAGGCTCGCCGTTGGTCATGATGTGACGTCCAGAATGCGACTGCGACACCGAGGCTGCAGTGGAGGCCCGTCCCCCGGTCACGGTCAAATCCGCTTCACCGGCTTCATTGCCGCTGTCTTCAGTTACCCTGTCCCTGTTCTCCTGACTTTTCGAGCCCTTCGTAACCAAAAGCGGAGCCGCAATTCCGTTGGACTGGACGGTTTGGGACTTGTTCGCTCCAGCTGCTGCACTGGCCATTGAAGCCACGCCATCGGCTCCAACTGAACCGATTACGTCCAACCCGATCGACTCCGACCCTTTGGGTTCGGCCGACCCCTTGATCCTGGGCGAGGTCGTGGAAGTCTTTTCCGGTAAATCACTCATTTAGAGCTCCTCGGCAAAACGAGGTTCAAGGCGGCTAAAGACTCGCCATCCCACGAAGAGTGTCAACACCGAAACAGCCACGAGATACGCGATGGTCGACAGGGGTGGAAGTGACCCGCTGTAGATCAGCTTTCGGTACGCGTCAACGAATCGCATCATGGGGTTGAGACGGAAAATCTTGAAGAGCAAGGCGTGTCCCGCTCGTTGCTCAGGGATCAAGGCTGCCCCATCGGCACCAAGCACAACGGGGGTGAGTTTGTCTCGAACCAGGCTTGTTTTGTAGACGATGGGAGTCAGATAAAACCAGATCTGCATGCCAATGCCCACAAAGTGTTGGATATCACGAAAATAAACGTTCAGTGCACTTAGTAAAAGTGAAACACCGAGCACGAACAGCATGTGCAGGAAAACCAGCACCAAAATGGCCGGGATCCAGCCGAACACCACGTGGTGAGGCGCCCAAATCAGGAAAACGAAAGACAGAACCAACAACTCGATGAGGAAGGTCACCAGCCAGGAAAGAACCGAAGCAGCAACTACGTACTCTCGAGGAAAGTAGACCTTTTTCACAAGGTTTGAGTTCCCCACGATCGAGGGCAGCGTCGCTTGGATGCCGTTGTTGGTGAAGTTCCAAACCAGAAGGCCAACGGAGAGCCAAAGTGTGAAGTTCTGCAAACCACTCGGGCTTCCTAGCTCTGCAGTATTTCCCTCGAACAGATTTCCGAAAACCAGAGAATAGATAACAATGGTGGAGATCGGATTGAGCATGGACCAGGCCCAGCCCAGTGCAGTGCGTTTGAACTTGCCGCGCAGCTCACGCAGCGTCAAGTTCCACAGGAGCTCGCGGCCTTTGTAGAGCTCCCCTACTGCGGTCATGACCTGGTGCCCTTGCGGAGTTTGTCGCGCAGTCCAGCGATGGCACGGTACGCAGGGTAAATCGGGGTCTTGTTCAAGATGTCCAGTTTGCGTCGAGCGGCGCCGAGATGCTTTTGGGTTTCGGCTAACTCTGCTGAGAGGCGTTGCACTTCAACATTCGAGGCTCCCCCACCGGCCAAGGAACCACCGCCCACCAAACGACCACGATCGGTGCGAGCAGCACGCCATGAACCAGGATCGGCGGCCAAACCAGCGAGTGGACCAACCACCGAGGACCAACGGAACCGATCGGCCAATCCCAGTGCCGCTGTTGAGCACGATGCCCGGAAACCATCATCGGTAAGTACACGCAGCAATGCAGCCGTCATGGCATCAACGTCGTTGGCGGGGATGCGAATACCTGCGCCCGAATCGTGCACCAAATCGGAAAGGACATCGCCTTCGGTGGTGATCGTCGGCAGACCAACCCAGAAGTGATCAAGCATCCGGGTACGCCAAGCCAACCGTGATTCGGCCATGGCTTTTGCCGCGACCACGCCCACGTGGGCTTCGGCTAGGTACCAGCCGCGCTCGTCGTAGGGAACCCAGGGGCCAAACACCACATGGCCACTGTCCAGCAAACCAAGTTCGGTGGCCCGGGCCTTGAGTGCCCTCGTTACGGCCATTTCCGGTACGCCTCGGCCTTCAAGTTCTAGCCCCATGAAGAACAACCGAGCCGACGGGACATCGCTACGTACACGCACGAATGCTTCAAGCAAACCCAATGGATCGAACCAATCCCAGGTTCCGCCGCCCCAAAGAATGACCTTGTCGTCGAAGCCGATGCCGGGGAACTTTCCACCCCGCAAGACTGGAGCTGAAGGCATCGAGGTAGGAAGATCCGGGCAACCGAAGGGCACGACATCAATGAGTTTGCGCAGGTGTGGATCATGTC
>JAYTWN010000046.1:0-24694 GCA_043743435.1 Acidimicrobiia bacterium | reverse complement strand
CTTCAACCAGTACGTCTCGTTCGCAACGGAACTTCACGGCAGTCCTTTATAGATAGAAAGAGAGATATTTGGTAATAACGTTAGTAGGGCCTGTGGATTGTGGATACCACTAGATAACGCCAGCTCATGGCCAGTGCGTAGCCGCGCGTGTTTTCCCCAGTTTGCCCAGGCAAGGCCCGAGGGCGTTGATGGGCTGGGGAAGACCAAAGAGTTACCCACAACTGAATCGGGATTTGCAGGCAGTTTCCCACCGGTCATACCGTCGAAAAGACCCACATTTGACCCACGCAGCGTGAGAATCGAGGTGGCTGAGGGATGCATAACGGCAGTAAACATAGTGCTCATCCGCCCGTCTTGATGATACGAATTAGCTCAGAAACCTGATCAAAAATCATCCGACGTTCCTTCATCTGTTCGGTGATCTTCTCAACCGCGTGAATCACGGTCGTGTGGTCTCGGTCGCCAAACTCGCGGCCAATCATTGGATAGCTATAGTCGGTGAGCTCTCGGAACACGTACATGCCCACCTGACGAGCGGTCACCAGAGGTCTACGACGGCTTTGTCCAGTGAGCTCAGCAATAGGAAACCCAAACATGTCCGCAGTGGCGTTCATGATGGCCTTGGCAGTCACCGGCCTTGGCTCCCTACCGCTCATGAGATCGCCAAGAACGGTTTCGGCCATACTCAGATCCAACGCAACCCTGTTGAGCCCGGCGTAAGCACATACTCGGTTGAGGGCTCCTTCAAGCTCACGAATGTTCCCCGTGATGTGAGTGGCAATGAAGTTAAGAACGTCCGCCGGCACGTGGGTCCGTTCCCGGTCGGCCTTCTTTTGAAGAATGGCGAGACGAGTTTCAAGCTCTGGCGGCGTTACGTCGGTAATGAGGCCCCATTCAAAGCGGCTGCGTAGACGTTCTTCCAACGTGGCAATGGCTTTTGGCGGACGATCGCTGGAGATTATGATCTGGCGACCCGACTGGTGCAAAAAGTTGAACGTATGGAAGAACTCTTCCTGCGTACCTTCCTTGCCTTCCATGAACTGGATGTCGTCAATCAGCAGCACGTCACAATCGTCTCGATACCGACGCTTAAACGCCCCAGTCGTGTTCGTTTTGATGGCATCAACGAACTCTGTGACGAAGGTCTCCGTAGAAACATAGCGAATGCGACTTGCCGGATACTGCTCGTTCACATAGTGGGCAATCGCTTGCAGAAGATGAGTTTTCCCCAGCCCTGACTGGCCATAGATAAACAGCGGATTGTACGAACGAGCAGGTGTTTCAGCCACAGACATGGCTGCTGCATGGGCAAAACGATTCGACGCGCCGATGACGAAATCATCGAAGGTGTACCGGGGATTGAGGACTAGGTCGCCGGTTAGGGCCATGGATTGCTGAATGGGAGCCGATGGGCGTTCCACCTGATTTGCTTCGGCAAGAGTCCTAGGAATTCCCGCTACGGCAACGAAGGCCTCACCGGGAACCACTTGGGAATCGATGACCTCAATGGACACCTCAGGCATTTGCCCGGTGGTCTCAAATGCCACCTCTTGAAGGACGTCGAGATAGCGACTTTCGATTCGTTCCTTGGCAATGGAGTGGGCGACACCAATAACTAGGCGTACATCGTCAAGTACGAGTGGCTGGGCACTGGCAAAGTTATTGTTCCAGGTAGCTTCAGGTAAACGGGTTCGCAGGCGCGCGCAAAACTCTGACCAGTTGGCTGCCGCTTCGTTACCTTCCATGAAAATTCCTTGGGTTATCCACAACGATCTCCACAGGTGTGGACATCGTATGAGCACTGATTACTCGATTGCCAACAACGTCCCGCGAGGGAATTCCCGATGTTGCGGTTACGAGGGACGGAACCTACCATCCCCATTGCCATGGTGTTCGAGCGGGCTTTCCTCGGTGACTATTCGAACGTCGAGTGCGGATGTCCTCTGGACATGAAATACATTGAGAAACCATCAAATTCACACAGTGATTGCGGAGGGGTGCTTTCTCCCCTAGTCTTGACGGGTTCTGTTCGGCCCTGCGTAGTTCGCCGGGGATGTCTTTCGGAGGTTTACCGGTGAAGCGTACGTTCCAACCAAACAATCGTCGTCGTGCAAAGAAGCATGGCTTTCGAGCCCGCATGGCTACGGCCGGTGGTCGTCGTGTGCTCAAGGCTCGTCGAGCCAAGGGCCGCGCCAAATTGAGCGCTTAAGCGCATCGTGGCCGCAGGCCGCTTGGTTGGTCGTTCTTCGTTCGCTGCGCTCAATGCGCAGGGCGAGCGAGTTCGGTCAAGCGTCCTTTCCGCACGGGCACTGATTACAAGTGCAGCACCCCGGGTGGGCTTTGCTCTGCCAACTTCGCTAGGGAACGCCGTGACTCGAAATCGGATTCGGCGCCAACTTCGAGCCGCTCTCTTGGTTTCCAGTTTGCCCAAGAGTTCGGTAGACGTCGTCATCCGGCCCACAGTGAAAGCAGTCGGCTTGGATTTTCAGCTTTTGGCCGACGATTTGAATGTGCTGTTAACGAAGGTCGATCAGCTAGCAATGAGCCGACCATGAGCAGCCAGCCGGAATCGCCGGATTTGCCACGATTTCAAGGATCTAAGTGCCAAAGGGAATCTCCCTCGGTTTCCCTCGCTACTAAACCACTGCTGTTCTGTGTGGCCCTCTACCAAGCACTGCGACGGGGCCGCCCCAGTCCTTGCCGATTTGAACCTTCCTGCTCTGTGTATGGAGCCGAAGCACTCACCAGGTTCGGTGCCTTGCGTGGAAGCTGGTTGACTATCTGCCGTATCGGCCGATGCCACCCTGGTGGCGGATTTGGCCTCGACCCCGTTCCTTCCCGACAGTAGGCGCCATGTTTAGACCTCTCGGTTCACTTCTTTCTATTTTTTACGGCTTCACGAAGAGCTACGGCTTCTCGATTATTTTGCTGACCGTTACCGTTCGTCTCATTTTATTTCCTTTAACTGCCAAGCAGATGAGGTCCATGAATGCCATGGCCCGAGTACAGCCGCAAATTAAAAAAATGCAGGCTGAATACAAAGACGACCGGCAAAAACTCAACGAAGAAATGATGAAGTTTTATAAGCAGGAGGGCATCAATCCTGCAGCGGGCTGCCTCCCCTTGATTTTGCAGATCCCGGTGTTCATCGGACTCTTCCGGGTTATTCGCGGTTTGTCCTCTTCTGGTCCACTGTCTTGGCTCGGCATTCACGTTGCACAACCCGACTACCTTTCCAAGGATTCGGAGATGTACCGATCGATCGTGAAGTCTGGCGGACGGCTTCTGAGCTGGGGGTATGATCTGGCTGAATCTGCAGCGAGCACGAAGAATGTGGCCTACATCGGTTTGGTGGTTGTGTACGCAGCCAGCGGATGGGTTCAGCAAAGTTTGGCCACAAAGCGCCAGCCCGCCCCTGTTGGGCAAGCTGCTCAAATGCAGCAAATCATGAAGATTTTCCCGATCTTTATGGGTATTTTCGCTTATAACATGCCCGCTGGATTGGTTTTGTACTGGTTCGCATCAAATCTGTGGACCATAGGACAACAAGAGATTTTGGCAAAAACTATTCCACGTCATGTTCCTGAGCATGAAGTTATTGAAGTTTCTCCCGTGAAGAAATCCATACGTCCGGAAAAAAAACAAACGCTTCGTGATCAAGTAAAAGAATCTGCCAAAGCAGCATCAGAGAAGTCAAACGCGATGCTTTCTGCAAAGGCTGAGGCTAAGAAATTGACAGAAATTCCCACCTCCTCGCGGAATGCGAAGAGCAATCAAGACGCGAAAGCGTCATCCACCGCGCCAGGGCGAAATCTTCCGCCGGGTGCAAACAAAAACAAGCGAGGACGATGACATGGAGTGGGTAGAGACCACCGGAAAAACTGTCGATGAGGCCACTGAATTGGCCCTCGACCAGCTAGGCGTTGCTAAGGACGAGGCAGACATCGAAGTAGTCGAAGAAGGAAAGACCGGCTTGTTTGGTCGGGTCCGCCTCGAAGCTCGTGTTCGAGCCCGCGTTCGGCCCGCCACCCCGCGAGCGAAGGAAGAACGTCGTGACCGATCCAAGAAGGCCCCGAAAGCTGCCGCCGAAGGTACTACCTCGGCTACAGCCGCGCCAGTAGCCGAAAAGGCTCCAAAGAAGGCCGGAGAGAGAGCATCGAAGGCAACGGCAGCAAAAGCTTCGGCAGATGCTGCAGCGGCGACACCTGCCTCTACTGCTCTGAGTTCGAGTGATGACCGTCCCCGACGTACCAAGTCGACCCGACCAGCCGGCGCCGCAATAGTCCCGGGTCAACCTACCGATCCCGAAGTGCACCGCGTCGGAAGCGAGTTTCTCGAAGGCCTACTCGACTCCTTCGATCTTGAGGCCGCTGTTACCTCCTCGGTGGTAAGCGATGGCCACACCGAGTTCAAGATCTCAGGCACCGACCTGGGCGTACTTATCGGTCCCAAAGCTCTGACCTTGGCTGCCATCCAGGACCTCCTGCGAACCATCATTCATTACGGCATTCCAACCGATAGTGGACGGATTTTGCTCGATATCGCTGGATACCGTGAGCGTCGCCGCCTCGCCCTCGAGAACTTCGCGCGCCAGGTAGCCGCTCAGGTAACCGAGACCGGGGAAGTTCGTTCAATGGAAGCCATGTCGCCCGCAGATCGCAAGATTGTGCATGATGCCATCAACGGTATCGAAGGCGTTCGTTCAAGCTCAGAGGGCGAAGAACCAAATCGTCGAGTCGTTCTTCTCCCGGCATAGGCCAACCGCAGCAGGTTTTCGTAACCAATGACGCTGAACGTCAACCTAGAGCTCATCACTGAGCTGGTAACGCCCTCACTGGAACAGTCGAGGGCGTTTGGTTTTCTCGGGCCCGGACCAATTGGACCACATATCGCTCATGCGCTGGGCTTTGTTGATGCTCTCGTTACCGGTTGTCCTGACCTGATCGAGCCAGGCCGGTCTTTCGTGGATCTAGGGGCCGGAGGGGGTCTTCCTGGCCTCGTAGCGGCCTTGGCGTTACCTTTGTCAACATGGCTCTACCTTGATGTCAACGTGCGACGGACGGGCTTTCTGGCCATCTGTGCGGAGGCACTCGGGATTGCCGACCGAGTGGAGATTCGGTGTGAACGTGCAGAACTAACCGGTCAAAACCCACAGTACCGCGGAAGATTTGACGGTCTAGTAGCCCGTGGATTTGCCGGACCATCTGTGACTGCCGAGTGTGGCGCCCCCCTCCTCTCAGTTGGTGGCCTTTTTGTCATCAGTGAGCCTCCCGACGCAGGGGACCGCTGGCCTGCAGAAGGAATCGCTCAGGTCGGCCTCAACATTGTCTCTGTAGTGGATGCCGGGCATCGCTTCTTTGTCGCTCGCAAGTCTGACGAAACTCCATCGAAGTTTCCCCGCCGCGTAGGGATCCCGGAAAAACGGCCGTTGTTTTAACCCGCCTTCCGACGTGTCTGTTTAGTTGCGAGATTTTGCTGTATCCGGTCCCGTGTTGAGACTTTCTATAGCTCGTGCATAAGAAGAGGCAACGTTCCGCGTGGAATCGGTTGTAGGGAACGGTCCCGCTGAACCCTCAGGGCGGTGCTGGGCTGATTGAGGCTGTGGCCAGGGTGAGTGAGTTTCCCCACTGCGCCCTCTGAGGTTCAGAGCCACGAGTGGCGGCTTTTGGCTCCCGAACGCCTCGGTTGATTTGTGAGGTTAACTACGTTCCACGTGAACGTAGTTTGTCGAGAACTGCTGCTTGAGGACCATTGAAGGCTCAAGCCGTGGCAGTCGCACCGTCCAGGACTGAGTGACGTGACTCAAGCGTTTCACGTGAAACATCCAATAGGCCGCACGATGGAGGGGCCTACGACGGATAAGGGCCAGAGTCCGTCCGTACTCGGGGAAATCCTTGAGGAGTCCTATGCCAATGCGTCGCGCAGCAAAAGGAGCCCCGCCTATCGCATTTGAGCAAAGGCATTCCGACCTGGCTGGTCTCAGGCCGACTGGCCTTATTGTTGGCCAGCATCCTTCGTAGTTCGACACGGCCGGTTGTCGACGATGTTCCACGTGAAACAGTCAAACGGGGGAAAGGAGTTTCGAGAGGTTGCCGTGTGCCAAAGTTCTTGACAGAGGTCGAGTAATCTACGTTTCACGTGAAACAACGACGAAGGAGAGCTGAAATCAGCACCAGGCGACTGCGATGCGAAGTCTACTTTGCCCGGTAGGTGCGAGGCGATTGTGCTTTCAGAGACGAAGGTGAAAGGGCGTAAAGTCGATCGCTGACCGACCGGCGCAACTCGAAGCTCGACGGGCGATAACGGTTGGTCCTTGTCCGATGCCCACCCCAAACGCGGTAGCTGCTAAATCTCCTCGTCGCTGATGGATTTCCTGTGGTCAGCGCCACCTCTTCGAAACGGCACTGGAGAGTCAAAAGCGTTCGCGCTCGCATGCGGCTTTGGT
This sequence comes from Acidimicrobiia bacterium, assembly GCA_043743435.1. GTDB lineage: Bacteria > Actinomycetota > Acidimicrobiia > Acidimicrobiales > JANYDT01 > JANMZO01. The sequence goes on along the minus strand of JAYTWN010000046.1, from coordinate 18,249 downwards.
TCGGCAGTTAGCGAGGCCAAACGGTCAGAAACCGACCTAGGCAATTGCGAACCAACGGGGTCATGAGATCAGCACGTCAACCTGTCCGTTCCGCGCAGGCCGACCCGATCAAGACACACGTTCACTCTTCTAGGGACTCATGGCGGCTAACACAACTCCGGGTCGGTGGAGCGTCTTCATCACTTTTTACAGAAGTTCAAGGGGTACTTAGATCACCAAAACATCGGTGCTGTAGTTCCCACCACTCCGGAAGTGACCCCGCTGTTGTCGTGCGCGAAGCAGGTGCGAAGGTGTGCCTGTCCGGCCTGGGTCCGGTGAAACGCCAATCGTTAGGTTGTTCTTCCCGAGGCGATGCGGAGTTGGGCCCTTGGGCGTCCTGTGCAGGCGCTCCAGATCCGACTTGCCGGTCGAATGGAACGGCCCTCGACCTGTCCACGAAGTCGGCTTCGGTTTAGATATGCGGTTACTCGCGGGGAGTTCCCCTTCGATTGGAGAGTTTCGACCTACGATCCTCTGATTTCAAGCGACTTTTGTTTCACGTGGAACGTCGGTCCTTGACTTCAGGCTGCGGAGGGGGCACAGTGAAGGTCGACGTTTGGAGGCTTCCCCGTGACAAACACTGAGGACTCGAGCACCCGCACCGCAGGATTCGCTCGTCCCTTTCCACGAACCATTGCCATCGCTAACCAAAAGGGCGGCGTTGGCAAGACAACAACCGCAGTTAATCTCAGCGCCGCATTGGCCGACCTGGGTTACCGAGTCTTAGTCGTTGACCTTGATCCACAAGGCAATGCGACGACAGGCCTGGGTGTGAACGCTCGCAACCTTCAGTTTTCGATCTACGACGTCCTCATGCGAGAGACTCCGATGGAAGACTGCTTGGAAGCGACCGCGATACAGAACCTCTTTGTGGCACCCACCACGATTGATTTGGCCGGTGCAGAAATAGAACTCGTTCCGGCATTCAGCCGTGAATTGAAACTGCGACGAGCCATTGCCCGAGTAAGCGACGACTTTGATTTCATCTTTATCGATTGCCCGCCATCGTTAGGTCTGCTGACGATTAACGCGTTGGCAGCCGCTACGGAAGTTATTGTGCCGATTCAGTGCGAATACTTTGCGCTGGAAGGGCTCGGACAGTTGCTTCGGAACGTCAACCTGGTGCAAGCGAATCTGAATCCCCAGTTGGAGATCAGCGCCATCATTTTGACTATGTACGATGCACGCACCAAGCTTGCTGACCAGGTCATGAAGGAAATCCGGAGCCATTTCGGCGACCGGGTTTGCCGCAATATCGTTCCTCGGAGCGTCCGGCTTTCAGAGGCTCCGTCCTTTGGCCAGCCGATTACCGTGTTTGACCCAACGTCTCGCGGTGCCATTTCGTACCGTGAACTGGCTAAGGAGGTGAGTGGTGGTGCGCCAAAGCGGACTCGGTAAAGGTCTCGGAGCATTGCTTCCGTCGGGTGATTTAGGTGCGACCGTTTCCGGTGGCTCAGCTACCCCCACGGGGATCCGGCTTGCCGATATCTCCATCAGCGAAATCCGCCCCAACACCTTTCAGCCTCGCACTGTTTTCGATGACGACGGTATCGCGGCTTTGGCTGCGTCGATCGCTGCTATTGGTGTGCTGCAGCCGATTCTTGTTCGCCCAGCGGCCGGCGGTGGCTTTGAGCTGATAGCCGGTGAGCGTCGTTGGAGAGCAGCCCGCCGAGCGGGACTCACTACGGTTCCCGCCATCGTGAAGGCTATTGACGACCATGGTTCTTTAGAGGAGGCACTGGTCGAGAACCTTCACCGTTCCGATCTCAATCCTTTGGAAGAAGCTTCGGCGTATCAACAGCTTATTGACGACTTCAAGTTGACCCATGAGCAGGTAGCAACTCGTGTCGGTAAGAGTCGGGCTGCAGTTTCCAACACCCTCCGCTTGTTTCAGCTCTCCCCGTCGATTCAGCGGATGGTGCTCGATGGCGTACTCAACGCTGGTCATGCCCGAGCCCTGTTAGGGACTACCGACAAATCGTTCCAAGAGGCTCTTGCCCGCCGTATTACGGGTGAAGAGTTGTCTGTTCGGGCGGTAGAAGAAGCGGTGCGACTCCGTAACGCGGGAACTGCCCCGCAACCTGCGTTATCTAAAACGAAGGGTGACGAATCACCTGCAGCGCCTTCGACAGAGCGTCCCGCTGGTTTGTTGGAGCTGGAAGATGTGCTTGCCGAGGTTCTTGGGACTCGTGTTGGGATTGCCATGGCACCGAATCGGCCCGGCAAGATGACCATTGATTTTGCGGATCTGTCTGATCTGGAGAGAATCTTCCGCATCATGACTTCGGCGGTTGTTCCGAGCGAAGAGCCACTTGCCGACAGCTGAGCTGTCGGAGAGCAACCCGGTTACAGGCTGCCTTGGCAGCAAGCGAAGAGCGCTAACCAAGCCAAACGAAGAAGCAAAAAGGGACGGCTATTGGCCGTCCCTCAGTAATTTTTGCTGGTTTTTCATTCTTTGGGCGGCTCAAACGAGCCACGGCAAAGGTGTAGAAAGCAACCCTAAAGGTGTGGCTCTAGCTCGTTGAGCAGCTGGTTCTTCCCTTTTGCGCCAACGGTGCGGTGGGTCAGTTCGCCGTCTTTGAACAACAGCAGGGTAGGAATACTCATCACGTCAAAACGACGGGAAATATCTGGGTTGTCGTCAACGTTGATTTTGGCGATAGTGATTCGACCTGCCTGATCTTTGGCAATTTCTTCCAGAATCGGGGAGATCATTTTGCAGGGACCGCACCATTCAGCCCAGAAATCCACCAAGACAGGAGTGTTAGCGGCACCAATCTGCTCATCAAATGTTGCGTCGGTCAGGGTAAGGATTCCCTCAGCCATTGAACTCACGATTCCCTTCGTAGAACTTGTGTATGAGGTGTAACGATGAAACAGGTTTGAACATTCCCGCGCATTCTGGCCTCACGGCGGCTAGTGCCCGGAACAGGTCACTAGTGAACGTTTGCTTCGAGCCAGCGTTCGGTGTCGATGGCCGCGGCACAGCCTGAACCAGCGGCGGTAATGGCCTGGCGGTAGGTGTGGTCCTGGACATCCCCGCAGGCGAAGACGCCCGGTACGCTGGTGTAACTGGACTTACCTTCGGTTCTGACATACCCTGCTTCATCACGGGCTACTTGACCTGCGAAGATGTCGGTATTGGGGACGTGTCCAATGGCTACGAACAATCCAGTGACGGCCACGGTGGTACGTGCTCCGGTTTTGAGATTCTCGATAACAGCGCCTGAAAGTTTGGTAGTTCCTTCAAGATCAACGACTTTGGAATCCCAGAGAAACTCGATCTTCTGGTTGGCAAACGCTCGGTCCTGCATGATCTTTGAGGCTCGGAGCGCGTCACGACGAACAATCACGGTGACTTTGCTGGCGAACTTGGTGAGAAAGGTCGCTTCTTCCATGGCGGAGTCTCCGCCGCCCACTACAGCGATCTCCTGGCCTCTGAAAAAGAATCCGTCACACGTTGCACAGGTCGAAAGTCCGTGGCCCATCAGCGGCCCCTCAGCGGGCAATCCGAGCATCAGGGATCGCGCGCCCGTCGAAATGATCACCGAATGGGCCCGATACTCCTCGTCACCGACCCAAACACCGAACGGACGGGAGCTGAGGTCAACTTTGGTCACCTTGGCCGTGATGAACTCGGTTCCGAATCGGGCGGCCTGCGCTCGCATAGTGCCCATCAGTTCCGGACCTTGAATGCCGTGCTCGAAGCCCGGGAAGTTTTCTACCTCGGTGGTAAGCATGAGCTGGCCGCCGGGTTGATCGCCCGTTGAGGAAAGCTCGCCCTCGATCATGAGCGGCTCGAGGTTGGCACGGGCGGTATAGATCGCTGCCGTGAGTCCGGCTGGCCCTGACCCAATGATCAAAACGTTACGGACAATGGGCAATGCGTTGAAGGACTCAGAAGACATAGGTGAAGCCTTTCATCACAAACGGGACAACGAAAACCATTTCGAGGGACAAATCAACTTCCGGGAAACCGCTAGTGAACTCGGCCGCAGAAACGTTGCCCTCGCAAACACCCAAAGGCTTCCAGGCCAACGTCGAATCGCTGCGCCTCTATTCCGAAGACGGATCCTTTGAGATCCGAAGTGTGGTTTAGGACTTCTTTGGATGACGTAGGCGCCAAACGAACATGCCTGCTATCAGGAAGATTCCGCCAATGAGCAGGTCAGCCGCCCAAACGTCGCCAGGAAGGTAGTTGTTGGCCATGCGGACCAATCCAATAGTGAGCAGCAGCAGCGTCATGATGCCTAAACCAGCAACGGCAAACACCATAAATATGATGCGGACGATGCTGAGCACGGGGTCAGACGTTTTGGATTTGACCTTGTTGACGACCGATTCCAGCTGATCGACGATCTGGGCGGCCCAGTCGGCGTTGTTTTTCGTCGGTTCAGTGGTCTTGTCACTCACACATCCGATAGTACCGGTCCTTGACGGTGGTCGGAAAGGCCGTTGCGTAATCGATGACAAATTCCCAAGCAGAGACAGTTACGGGACAGCGGAGCCGGATGCGACAGGAGCAATAGGTCCTGTCGATGGCTTAGGGAACGGGTTGGCGCAGCAATTCGGCGCAGCTGGTCATGTTGAGGATGAGGTCCGCGGTTCCTGTGCCCGATTGCACGCGAACCAGCCAAACGGGCCGGTTTCCCAGTGTTGCGCTGGCGACGGCGATAACTTGTCGGTCGGTAGCGCCGAAAAGGTTGGTAACGCATCGATCAACGGATTGGGAGCCAAGCGCGGTTGGCGTCGCCGTCTCAGCGAACACGGGATCGGCGCTTGCAGCCACAGCAGGTGCAGGAGCAACAGGGGCGGCGGCAACTGCGGGGGCTGGTGCAGGGGTTACTGGAGCTGAGGGAAGACTTGTTTGTGTCTGGCCGGATACCAGTGGCGTACCTGGTGGTCGAACCCGGTCGTAGATAGTCCGGAATCGGCTTACGAGCGCCGACGGATCGGCCTCAGGCCCCAAATTTCCCAGGTTGAGAACTGACGGATCCAAAGAAATGGTTCCTTCAGGCAAAGGCGCGGTTGCCGCGGTTGCAGCCGGACTTGGTGATGCAGTGACGTTTGCAATGACGTTGGCTGAGCCTTTTGTGGGCGCTTGCTTTCGCTTGGCGGCCGGTTTCGGTGAGGCGGCTGGGGTAGTTACCGGGCTGGCTGTCGGGGCACTGGCCGAAGTTGAGCCGCTGCGTGCTGCAGCGCCCTGTGTTTGATCTTTAGCTCGCTGTTGCGACCCTGCTGCGTCAATCGTTGCCTTGGGCGCAGCAGCAGGAGCAGTCGCCGTGCGTGGGAGGGTTAGGACAGGCACCGGAAGAACTTCGTTCTCAACAGCCCTGGCATCGATGGCGGTAGCGGCAATTTCTTCGACAGCGTCGGCGGCCGGTGCTGGGTTGGGCGGAGGCGTTCCAGCTGCAGCGAGACCTTTATCGCCACCAGCAGCAGGTTTCGCAGCGCCATCCTCCACGGCCTGATTCAACTTCGCAGCTGGGATGCGAGCCACGGTATCGGCCGTAGCGGATATGTCGCCTGCTGCCGCCATGGTTTCTGCAGCCATAGCTGCGGTGGTTTCGGCGGCGAGTGCTTGGGTTTCGTTGGCGAACTCGGCAGCGGCCGCCGAGGTTTCGAACGCAGCAGCGGTGGTGTCAGCGGTTTTCAAGGCGACGCCGCCAAACTGGTCGGTCGGGCGAAGCTGCAGCAGCAGAGGGACGGCAATGGCCAATGTGGCGAACCCGATCAGGACTTGATTGCGCCGCAGTCCAATAGCCCGTCCGAAGCCCGAAGTTCGCCAACCGCTTACGCCAGCATCTTGGGAACCGGATTTCTGTTTTCCAAGTCCGCTCAAAAAGCGTGCTGGTTCCTGTTGCTTACCTTTTACGGCGACGGGAACTACGGCTGGGCTGACGGTTTCGTCGAATGCCGACAAAGCGGTTGCGATGTGTCGATCCATCAAGGTTTGGTCGGTGAGGGTCGGGCTGGTGAAAACCAAAGGGTTGTTGGGCTCGTGCCAGGCGGTGTTGAAGCTCGCTAACAACGCGGTTCGTTCTGTGGTGCACTGATTGCAGGTGCTGAGATGTTTTGCCGCGTCGAGGAGCCCATTGGTGGTCCAGGGGTAAGCCGTGGCGGGTTCGTCGGCAGAAGGGTTTGCTAAGTCGGAGGGAGAACCAAACGTGACGACGGGTTCGCTGTCGACGGCTAAGTCTTCGCTGAGCGCGCGGATGGACATCTCGTCGAGTTCAACCTCAGCCAGAAGGGCCAGGGTTGCCGCGTCGAGGTGTTCTCCCGAGGCTGAGATGGTGAAGACGGCGGTCATGATGTTGCTTTCGACGTTGGCGAAGTGGTGGTTGGTTCCCGATGCTCGACGTTGGCCTGGTGTCGTTCGTCCCCGATGGTGGTTTTGGGTGGTGGCGTTGGCTTGTCGGCAGAGGTTTGAGGGAAGGACGTGGACGTGGACGAGGAGGCGGGACCGTCGAGCATGGGGCGTAGCAGCGGGGCGAGTGCGGCGCGGCCCCGGGCGATTCGTGAGCGCACGGTGCCGGCCGGGATGCCTAGGACCTCGGCGATTTCGGCGTAATCGAGGCCGCACAGATCGCGCAGCATGACCGGTGCTCGGAAGTCGAAGGGGATTTGAGCGAGGGCACCATCGATGCCGGTTCGGTCGTCGATTCGGTCCAGATTGATATCAAGGGCGGCGAGGCGATTTCGTACGGCTCGTTCTTGGGTGCCTTCGTCGTCTTGGCTTTCGGCCCCCACGGAAACGGGTTCAGGTCGACGTTTACGCCGACGTAACTCATCCAGTGCAGCGTTGGTGGCCACGCGGTGAAGCCAGGTGGTGAAGGCGCTGGTGCCATCGAACTTGTGAATACCTTTGGCCACGGCTATCAGGGCATTTTGGGTGGCGTCGGCGGCGTCGGCTTCGTTGTTGGTGACTCGCCGGGTGATGGCACTTATGTACGCATAGTGTTTGCGCAGCAGGCTATCCATGGCATGTCGTTCACCTCGCTGGGCCGCGGCGACTAACCGAATGTCATCTTCGCGTTGTTCCGCTCGTTGCTCTTTTTGCGCGTCGTTTTCAGTCTCGACCTCAGGCACGTGGTGATACCTCAGCGATTGCTGCGCGGATCCTTCCCTGGGTGTCGGGCTCGACCTTTTCTCCGAGATCGACGATCCACAGCAAAATGTACGAACCTTCGCGAGGTGTCAATGCCAGGTCGAATGTGCCGGTTTGTGCGCCACTGATGGTTGCTACAGGCGCTCCCCAGTCGCTGAGTTTGGCTCCTTCCCGCGACGAAACGTAGATCTTCCCGAACCATCCCGGGGTGTCGTTGGTAATGCGCAACGTGCTGACGAGCGAGCTTTGCTTCAGTTGCACGTACAGACCTACGCCGGGTTTGGGTCCGCTGTCATTGGACATAATCCTGGATTTGTAACCCTCGGTAGTCCAAGAGGTGTCCGGGTTGTTGTCGATAGCGAACTTGGCGAGCGATTCTTTTTCTCCTCGATCGCCTTCTGGGTCGAAGGATCGGGCTTCGACGAGTGGGAGTCCGCCGTCGGAGCTGCCCTTTTGGCTGGCGGCAACAATTCCTACGCTTGCCCCCAACAAGGCTCCAAACAGTAACCCGATGGCAATCTTGAGGCCTAAGCGTTTGTTCTGTGCCGCTTCGGCTTTTGTTGAGGTTGCGGTGCCGGATGGACCTATCGCAGCTGACCCTTTGCCCTTGTTGATGCCGTTCTTGGCGTTCCCGCTTCGTACAACGGTTTCGTTACCGTTGGATTGTTGCCCCGCGCTGACGGATTTTCGACGATCACTTCGGCTTACGGTGGTCAGGTCTGAGGCAGGCGAAATGTTAGTTTGACCCTTTTGGCCCGATGGCGCATTGGGGTTCCCTCGGCCGATGCCTCCGGCGGGGGTGTGGTCTTCGAGGCGGCGTCGCACCATGGGCTCCGCGTCATCGGCGCCGGCGTGAACCCCTTCTCGTTGCACGATGCGTAGTGCGGTGGCCAATTCTTGGGCACTGAGAAAGCGATCGGCCGGGTTGCGGGCCATGGCTTTGAGGATGGTGGCTTCGAGGGTGCGGGAGATCCCAGCCCGGAGCTGTCGAGGCCGACGGGGTTCTTCTCGTACGTGTTTGAGGGCCGTGGCGAGGTCGTTGCCGCCTTGGAAGGGTGGTTGTCCGCACGCCATTTCATAGAGCACAACACCGAGTGAGTAGATGTCGGTGCGGGCGTCGACGGTGTCACCTTCAACTTGTTCTGGTGCCAAGTATTTTGCGGTGCCGAGGATGGCGCCGGCTTGGGTGAGGTCTTCGCCGTGGCTGCGTTCATCGAGCACGGCTTTGGCGATGCCGAAGTCCACTACCTTGACGCGGCCCTCGGGGGTTACGAGCAGGTTCGCAGGTTTGATGTCGCGGTGGACGAGCCCTTGGCGGTGGGCGTATTCAAGTCCGTCGGCGGCTTCGATGGCGAAGGCCACGGCTTGGTGGGTGGTGATTCCGGCTTGGGTCATGGCCCGGAGTGATTTGCCCCGAATGAGTTCCATGACCAGAAAGGCCAGGGTGATGCCACGGTTGGTTCGTTCAATACCGGTGTCGAACACGGCGACGACGTTTGGATGGGAAAGCCGGGCTACGGTGAGGGCTTCGCGTTTGAAACGGCTTACAAACTCTGGGTCATCGGCGAGGTGGGTGTGCAGGATTTTGACGGCGACGTCTCGATCGAGGGTGTCATCGTGGGCTTCCCATACTTCTGCCATGCCACCTCGAGCGATGAGGTGGCCGAGAAGGTACCGTCCGCCGAGACGCGTTCCCGCTACCACCGATCCCGAGGTTTTCGGAGTGGTAGTTGGCCCCGTTTTGTTGGGGTCGTGGTCGGCAGTGTCGTTTTCCCAGATGATGAAACCTAAGGGCTCAGCCCTGGACTAGGCGCCTTTGGGCAGGTTAAAGGTAACGCCGACGATGCGGGGGCCGGCATGCGTACCAATCACCGCACCCATTTGGCCGACGACAATGTGTTCACGTGTGTAGTACGGCGTGAAGAGTTCCACGATGGCGTCGATATCAGGTGCGTCTCCGTGCATGATAGCGAGGTTTTCGATACTGCCATGCTGGGCTTTTGCTTTGCTGACAAGCTCAACGAGGGCGGCGATGGCTTTGGATCGGGTGCGTTGTTTGCCGAGTTCTTCGGTGGCACCGCTGGATAGGTCGAGCATGGGTTTGATGGAGAGCAGCGAGCCGATAAGGGCTTGGGCTCCGCCGATTCGTCCACCTTTTTTGAGGTTGTCGAGGGTGTCGAGGGCTCCGTAGACGCGGGTGCGGGGTTTGAGGGATTCAACGGCGGCCACGATGGTTGCACTGTCGGCACCGGATTGTGCCAGTTCAGCGGCAGTGCGCACCATGGTTCCGAGGCCCATAGTGATGGCGAGGGAGTCCACCACGGTGACGGTGATGAGATCGGCCACGGCGGTGGCGGCGAGTTGGGCGGCCCCGATGGTGGCGGAGAGTTTGGAGGACAGAATGATGCACACGACCGCATCGTTACCCCGTTCCGCAGCAGCGCGGAAGACCATTTCGAAGGCCCCGGGTGAGGGTGCGGCCGTTTCGGGGAGTACGGACGATGCGGCTACTCGTCGCCAGAATTCTTTGGGACTGAGGTCTTTGCGGTCGACGAATTCTTCGTTGCCAAAGCGGATCGACAGCGGCACAACGTCGATACTGAGGGCGGTGGCGACTTCTTCGGAGAGGTCACAGGCGCTATCGGAAACAATGCGAACGTTGGGCATGGGATGGCTTTCGGGTGGCTTTTGAGCGTGGCTTTTGAGCGTGGGTGGTGGTGAAATCGACGTCGTTTGGCGTGACCGGCTTAACTGGCTGTAACCGGCCCTAACTGGCTCGGCGGCTTCGACGGAGTCTTCGCCCAATGGAGGCCAGGACTAGGTCAAGTTCGCGAACACGAAGAACTCGGGCAACAACGACGTAAACGGTAACACCCACGCTTATGCCAGCACCGATTTGGGCAATCGCAATGAGCTTGGGGTTGAGTGTTGTGCGGAGTGTTGTGCTGAGTGTTGTGTGGAGGAGCTTCCCGGTGCCGAGGGAGGCGAGCCATACCATCAGGCCCATGGCGGCCCCGCTGAGAGCGATACGCGCGGTGGATTGTGCGAGGCGTCGTCCGTGGATGCCGTTGGTACGTTTGCTTACGGTGTAGAACGCTAGAAAGACCGAGACGGTGTAGGCCAGCGCGAAGGCCAACCCAAGGCCGACGACACCCATGCCGGCTCGGAGCAACAAAAAGGCCAGGGCAACATTGATGAGGCATTCGGCGGCGTTCACCGTGAAGGTTGCCTTGGTGTCTCGCATGGCTTTGAGGGCGTTCATCAGCAGCAGGTAAACGCTGAATGCAGGAAGCCCAATGGCCATCATCTGAACCACGTGGCCAAGTCGTTCGGCGTTGGCGGCGTTGACTTTGCCGATCTTGAGCAGTTTGGTGAGTGGGGTGGCGAGCACGAACAGGCCAACAGCTGAGGGGACGATGATAGCCAGGGTGTTGCCGACGTTTTGGGCGAGCAGGTTACGGAATCGTTTACGGCTGCGCTGCACGAATGCGCTGGACAACTCGGGTTGCAGGGCCGTCATGATTGATACGGCGAAGAGGCTGTGGGGGAGGAGAAAGAACACGCTGTAGGCGATGGAATACATGGTGCCACCTCCGCCATTGGGTCCTTCAACGTCTACCGCACGGCTTTGGATGTAGAGCAGCGCGGCTTGGTTTGCTGCGACGTATCCCATGGTCCAGCCAGATAGCCGGAGGAGTTCTCGTACGGCTGGGTGGGTGGGTTCCCAACGCCATTTCCAGCCCACGTCGGCATTGCGTAGGGCAGGGATTAATACAAGTCCCATGGCCACTACGCCTGCAGTGGTGCCGAATCCGAGGATCCATTTGGCGTGGGTGTCGTTGGCTACGGCGAGCAACTGGACGTTGGCTTTGGCATTGTTGGCGTAAAGGCGGCTTAGTACACGATAAGCCCAGGTGAGAATGGCAATCATGACCAGGTTGTTGAAGACGGGGGCGAGCATGGCCGCGCCGAAGCGTCGTTTGGTGTTGAGGGCTGCGGTGGCCAGGGTGATGAATCCGTAGACGGCAATTTGTGGGGCAAACATGCGGAGAAGTTCGGTTCCGAGTTGGCGTTGGATGGCCTGTCCCGGTTCGTGGAAGTACAGCCACATAATGGCCGGCGACGCCACTGCTACGACAATTGCCGTGAGTACTAGGGCCACGGCGGCCAGCGAGACGAGGGCGTTGATGCCATCGCGGGCTCGTTTTGTGTCTTTATGGTTGAGGGCGTTGAACAGGGGGACGAGCAACGCCGAAAGGACACCTCCGGCTACGAGTTCGTAAACCATGTTGGGAGTGGTGTTGGCGCTGTTGTAAGAGTCACCAAGCAGTGTGGTGCCAAGACAGGCCAGGAGGAGGGCGTTGCGGGCGATGCCGGTGATGCGCGACAGCAGCGTTCCGGCGGCCATAATCGCCGTTGATCGGCCCAAGTTGGCGGTTGGTTGGTTGGCCGTCATGGGATCAAGACCTTAGAGGCCAGGCCGGTAGCCGAGGGTCCATCAGCGAACGGTACTTGATGGGTGGCGGGTTTGTGATTCTTGGGTTTGTGTGCGACGTCTACGAAAAATTGAACGAAGCCACCAAATCCCTAGAAAGCTAAGCGCGCCTATTGAAATGATGGTGCCGAGTTTGCCAACGGCCGTTGAGCGAACCGTGTAACGACGACTCGACATGGGCACGCCCTCAGGTGCACCTTCTACCGCGGCTGTTCGCAACACGGCCACGAAGGAAAACGAACCCGGGCCACGAGTGCGTACTCGGACGGGAATCTGCTGAACTCGATCAGCCAACCTCACGGTGACGGAAAGACGCGAACGCCGGGGCTTGTCGGGATCGATCTGTGCGCCTATGAATTCAACGTTGTCGCTTTGTATGTCGAGTATGGCGTTGGTTGGTTGGTTCGAATCGTTCAGTACACCGATCTTTACGGTCTGCTCTCGTGCCGTGAGGGTGAGTGATTTCGATTGCACCAGGGCCAAACCGCCGAGCATGGCGTTCGCTTGGGAGCGGAGGCTGGCGAGCAGTGCCATGCGGTCTTCGGGGCTTCGGTCGGCGGCGAGCACGCTTCGCAATCCGAGTTCTGCGGTTGCTGCTTGGTTGGTTGGTTGGGTGAAGAGTGCGTTGTACCCGAGCAGTTTGGTGTGCACGGTTTGGAGTTCTTCACGTTGCGTAGAACCCAATACGGAAAGGGTGGCTTCTTTGCGTTGAAATGCCAGGGATTTTGCCACGGGTAGGGCCAGCATTGCTGACATGGCGATGGGTTGAAACATGCCATCGTCGGCGCCGATTCCTTCGAGGATGGCATCGAGGGTGGCGGAGGTGGTGGCGGTTGGGATAGCCACGCTCACGCCGTGTTTGATGCGTTGGTTGGCGGGTATTTGGGAGCGGATGAATCTTAGTTCGGCCAGGAATTGTTGGGCGCGGAGGTTGTTGTCATCTTTGGGTTCGCGTGTCCCAAACGTTTCGGTGCTTCGTTGGGCCAGGGGAACATCGAGCAACACCGCTTTGATGGTTGGATCACTAGGCGCGCTTAATTTCTTGTCACCGGTTGTTACGGCACCCGGGGCTTTGGAAAGGTGAATGGTTACCGGTTGAGTGACGGTTGAGTTGTTGGCCAGAACGTCGATGGCGAGGGGTGAGAAATCTGGGTTGGTCCGCTCGACAAGTCCAAGTGCTTTTGCGGACGTGATGAGCGACGATACCCCCAACTCGTTGAGCGATGTTGCGGCGGGGATGTGGTTTTCCAGCACGACCAAGCCTGGCAGTGGTGTTGCCAAGTGTTCGCGAACCGTACGTTCACCTTCGATGCGCTGGCGGATGCGTTCGGCCGTGAGGTTGGGGTCGTCGAGCAGTTCTGGCGACGGGTCAACAAACGGTCCGCCGACTACTTCGCGGCCGTTGAGCGCGGAGCGGAGTTGATCGAGGACTTGGCTTCGTCGGTCGGGGTTTTCATCGGAAGCTTGGCGGGCCAACGTTTTGAGTGCTTCGGGTGTTACCTCGACAGTGAGTGCAGGGATGGGCCGGCGAACGAGCGCTTCGGTGAGGGCGATCACTTGTGCGGTGTTGGGGTCGCTATTGGTGCCGTCAGGCTGCGTCGACGGTTGAAGATGAATCGGAACCAGGAGCGCCACGTTGAGTCGTTCGTCGACGCTTTCGGCACCAAAGGCGGTGCTCGTTGTGGCGCCTGTGACAGCGCTGCCGTTGGTTCTGTTCGTGGTGTTTGTTGTGGCGCTTGTACTGCTGCTGCCATTAACGGTGTTCGCTGCTTGTTCGATGACGGTGAGGTACGTGGTGAAGCCGTCGATTACTTCGTTTGGTTCCGGTGCCGCTGCGCTGGTGTTTCGCAGGGTTATTCGGACGGGGAAGATGCCCGGGCCCGGTAGGACAATCCGCGGATCCAGAACGGCAATGTTGGACGAAGGGGTACTCACGTTGACGGTTAGGGGCACGCTAAACACTGGCCGAACGGACCCAGCCAGCACCGGCGGAATATCGACCGGGGTAGAAGTACCAAGCACCGCACCTAGATCGTTGCCGAGTGCCGTTTTACGAAACGATGACCTCTTTGTGATGGCTTGATGGATGGTGAAGGAGGCCTCGAGAGGATCGTTGTTGGCGCCACGGACCAGTTCGAGATTGGTGGTGAAATTGCCACCTCCGCGAAGTACCGGGCTTTGTTCGATGAGGCGAATATGCGCGAAGCCTGTCAACGGAATGGCGCTGAGCGACCCAGCGATCACGAACCCGCCACTGGCAATTGTCGGTATCGGCTGCTCATTTCCGGCTGATCCGTTGACCCCCGTCGCGGTATTTGTAGGCTCCGACTGGGCAGAACCTGCCTGTGGGTTTGCGGTTCGAGCAGTGGCAGCAACCCGGTTCGTGACGGCTTCCAAGGGGCCAAACGTGATCAGTGTTGCCGTGCACCCAATCAACGTTGCGGCGGCGAAACCAGCACGCCACGCAGCACGGAGTCGCCTCAGTAGCTGTGGCCCTCGACGCGGGAGCTGGACCCTCTGCGGGAGCTGGACCCTCGGAGGGAGCTGGATCTTCGGCGGGACGGCACTCATGTGAGGTTGCGTTCCAACAGCAACAGGCCGACGGGGACATCGGCAAAGCCCAGGTGCCGGTACAGGTGGAGGGCGCCGAGGTTTTCTACCTGGGTATTGACCACCAGGCGACGGACGTTATGCCGACGGGACCAGCGAAGGGAGTCGCCAATAAGCGCGGTGCCGATGCCATGGCCTTGGCTTTCAGGGCGAACGGCGAGGCGTTGAAGGTATCCACGTCGTCCGGCACGACCGGTGATGGCGAAGCCCAGGAGGTGACCTTGGTTGTCGGCGGCTATGCGGACTCGGGTGACCGGGGTGGCGGTTTCGGCCAGCAGAAGCTCGTGGTGGTCCATTTCCCAGCCTTGGCCGAAGGCGGCGAGATCGAGCGCGAGAAGGGGTTCGGTGTTTCGTCGTCGGAATCGTTGCAGGTTGGTGCTGACCTGGGGTTTTCTGATGGTGTCCCTGTCGAGGTCGTGGGTAAGCAGGGCCAGGTTGCTGCGGATTGTGAAGCCTGCGTTGAAGAACCCGCGGGCCTCGTCGGGGGTGAGGGCCGGAGTGCGGACGCTCGCCTCGATGCCGATGCCGCTGATGGTTCGGGCGATGTCGAGGGCGTGGTCGATGAAGGCTTGGGGGAGCGGATGAGCGCCAGCTTCGGGGACAATAGTGATCTGTCCGGCCCGGCTTTCATCCGCGGGGCGAACTTCGAGGCGTGCGCTTTCGCCAAATGCCCGCACTCGTCTAGTGGCGTAGGCGCTGCGATGCTGCATATGGACTGGCTGACGCATCGCCTTGAAGATTACTGATGTGGCCGGACCTCGGGCTGCATAATCGCTGCTTAGTGGTTGCATAGTTATGAACCAGGGCGGTTCCGTTGGCTGTTTCACGCGGGCGGATTGGCCTGGTCTGCCGCAGAAGCATGGAACGGACTCACCTCGGTCGATGTTTGACGTTTCAGTTTGGGTGCGGGCTCCGTGTCCGCTCCGTGTCCGCTCGGTGGGTGGCTTGGTGGCTTGGTGGCTTGGTCGGTGGTCAGCGGTTGGTCGGTGGTTGGTCGGTGGTTGGCTGTGAAAAACCGGGGTGCTGCGCATTAAGGACCTTTGGCCGGTCGGCTCGGCCTCTAAGGTGTTGGAGTGGTTCCCCCCCGTTTTCAGCCCCTTCTTGATGAAACTGCGCCGCTGGCGAAGCGGTTTGCCGACGCGGGTTTCAAACTGTATTTAGTCGGTGGAATTGTTCGTGACACCTTGCTGGGGCGTACTCGGGCGGAACTTGATATTGACTTAACTACCGATGCCAATCCCGACGAGATCGAACGATTGGTGCGCCTGGCCAATCCCTCGGCCATGTGGATGCAGGGGAAGCGCTTTGGAACGATTGGTGCTGCCTTCACCACAGCTAATGGTAAGCGTGATTATGAATTCACCACCCATCGCGGGGAGGTGTATCACGAGGATTCCCGCAAGCCCGATGTGGTGTTTGCGACGGATATTGCTGCGGATTTGTCGCGCCGTGATTTTACCGTGAATGCCATGGCTTTGGATTTGGCGTCACTTGAATTGATCGATCCTTTTAACGGGGCGTTGGATTTGGTGAACGACCGTTTACGCACGCCAATGTCACCAACGGAAAGTTTTTCTGATGATCCGCTCCGTATGCTGCGGGCGGCACGGTTCATTTCGGGCTTTGGTTTCAAGCCCGATCAAGAATTGTTTGATGCCGTGGTGGCCCTGCGGGACCGAATGGAAATTGTTTCGGCGGAGCGCATTCGCGGTGAGCTCGACAAGTTACTGGTGACGGCCAATCCCTCTGCTGGCTTGTGGTTCTTGGTGGAGACGCGTTTGGCGGACTCGTTTCTTCCGGAGCTTTCGGCCATGCAGTTGGAGCAGGATCCGATTCACCGCCACAAAGATGTATTGGCACATACGATTGCCGTGGTAGAAAAAACGTCACCGGAGCGGGTGTTGCGTATGGCCGCATTGTTGCACGATATTGCCAAGCCCAAAACCCGTTCAATTGGTCCGAGCGGCGTGTCGTTTCATCATCACGACATCGTAGGTGCACGTATGGCCCGGGATCGTCTGCGCGCATTGAAATACTCCAACGAGGATGTTGCCGATATCAGCGAGTTGGTGGCGTTGCATTTGCGGTTCCATACCTATTCAATGGGTTGGACCGATTCCGCCGTTCGCCGTTATGTGCGCGACGCAGGCCCGTTGCTGGACAAGCTCAATGAACTCACCCGGTGTGATTGCACAACCCGCAACCCCCGTAAAGCGGCGATGCTGGCGAAGCGGATGGACGATTTAGAAGTGCGCATCGCGGAGTTGCGGGCCCAGGAAGAACTCGATGCTATTCGTCCGGATCTTGATGGTGCTGCGGTGATGGCGCACCTTGGGATCACTCCTTCGCGTGCGGTTGGCCAGGCGTTGGATATGTTGCTCGAAGCGCGCATGGAACACGGCCCTCTTAAGCACGATGATGCCATTGCCCGGCTCGATGCCTGGTGGGCAGCACGTCCGGCGGATTCGGGCCGCTCAGGTTCTGGCCGTCCAGGTTCCCGAACACCAAAGGACTCTTTAGGAGTTGTCCCGAATCCCAAAGCTGGATCGGGTTCTGATGCCGTGTCGACCCGTGGAACCAATGAGCCCACCGCATCTCGTAATGACGGGCCGGCGGCGTAGGAACCAATGCGGGTTTTAGTCATTCACTGTCATCCTGATCCGGAGAGTTTCAACCGGGTTCTTTGTGACACCGCCATGGCCTCGTTGACGTCTGCGGGCCATAGTGTTGACCTCATTGATCTGTATGCCGACGGTTTCGAGGCACGGCTTTGCGCTGCTGAACGTGCGGTGTATGAAACGGCCGATCCAATTCTTGATCCACTGGTTCGTAAGTATGCAGACTTGGTGCTTTCTGCGGAAGCTTTGGTCTTCGTGTACCCAACATGGTGGTGGGGTATGCCGGCCATGCTTAAAGGTTGGCTGGAACGGGTATTGGTGACCGGGGTTTCCTTTACGCTCGACCCCAAAACCGGAAAGGTGAAGCCGAATCTCCAACAGATCATTCGAGTAGTTGGTATCAGCACCTATGGTTCGCCCCGTTGGGCCATATTTGGTTTCAATGACGCTGGCCGACGCCTCGTTACCCGTTGCGTTCGCCTGTTGGGTCATCGTTTTCGGTGTCGATCCAAGTGGCTTGGCCTCTATAACCTTGATAGGTGTACCAACGATGACCGCGCGGCCTTTGTCGAGCGGGTTCGCACGGAGATGGCGGCGCTATGAAGCCCCTGAACGTTTCCAACTTGGGTGCAGCGGCAAAGAGAGGGCTGGGGTTCGGTCGCGGGCATGCCGTGGCGGTGCGTTCCAAGCTTGGCCGCCATGATGCTTCAGGTAAGGCACGGAAACCACGAAACATGCTGGTGGTGTTCTGCCATCCGGTACGTGAAAGTTTTGTTGGTGCTTGTCTAGATCGCACGGTTTCTGCTCTTGAAGCATCTGGCCACGTCGTTCGGGTAATTGATCTGTATGCGGATGATTTTCAACCGGCCTTGAGCTTGCATGAACGAGCAACCTATAAAGATCCGATTGAAACGAAGCCAGAAATTCTTGGCTACGTCAACGATCTGCGCTGGGCAACGGGTTTAGTGCTGGTGTACCCCACCTGGTTCGGCGCGCAACCCGCCATGCTGAAAGGTTGGTTTGATCGGGTGTGGGTCGATGGTGTGGCGTATCGCCTTCCCACCAAACCCGGCCTGCTAATTCCAGCGCTAAGAAACATACGTTCACTTACCGTTGCCACTACGCACGGCTCCGGCAAATTCATGAACTCACTTCAAGGCGAACCCGGCAAACGAGTAGCCCTGCGTGGCCTCCGCTCCCTCTGCGCCCGCCGCTGCCGCACCCGCTGGATCGCCTTCTACGGCAACGACCGAGCCGACGACACCGCCCGCACCTCCTTCCTTGCCCGAGTCTCCACCGAAATCGCCAAACTGTAGCGAAAGAACGGAATACCCGCTTTGTTTGCAAACGGCCTAGCGGTTAAACAGCTCGGTGATGTC
>JAYTWN010000045.1:0-15919 GCA_043743435.1 Acidimicrobiia bacterium | reverse complement strand
GTTGTGCGGCGCTAAGTCGCGTTGCATCACGTTGAAGTTTCGGGAGGAAGCTTCCGACGCTGACCGGTGAGCGGGCAATTGAATGTTCCGGTCAACGGACACTTCGATTGGCGTTGCCACGTAAAATCTGGTGGGCTGATCCCATGTCCAGCCGAAGCGGTGAGCAGAATTGCGGTTC
This sequence comes from Acidimicrobiia bacterium, assembly GCA_043743435.1. Taxonomy (GTDB): domain Bacteria; phylum Actinomycetota; class Acidimicrobiia; order Acidimicrobiales; family JANYDT01; genus JANMZO01. The sequence continues at coordinate 15,741 of JAYTWN010000045.1, read as the reverse complement.
GAGTGAGCCGGAAGTTGGAGATGGCGTCCCGGCGCGCGCTTCGGTGGGTGGAATCGATTCAGCGATCCGCCCTGAAATGGTGATTGACATGCACACGCATTTCTTTCCATCAGGCATGACCGATCTTGGGTCGCAAACAGCGGACCAGCGCTGGCCTTCGCTGTCAGTAAACTCCGATGGTTCGGCCCGGATCATGCGCGGTTCTGAGGTGTTTCGGCCGGTGGCGGACACCTGTTGGAACCTGGCCCGCCGAGCTGAGGCTATGGATGCAGCCGGGATTGACCATCAGGTGCTTTCTCCGGTGCCGGTTACGCTGGCGACGTGGGCCGAACCAGCTCTCGCTGCTCGATTTGCGCGCATGCAAAACGAGGCGTTTGCCGATGCTGTGGCAAATGCACCTTCTGGGCCTACCGATCGTCCTGGTCCCTCTGGTCCCTCGGAGTTCTTCGATCCCACCGGTTTAGGGCGGTTCAGTTGGATTGGAAGCGTTCCACTGCAAGACACCAATCGAGCTATTGCCGAGCTTGAGTTTGGTGTGCACGAACTTGGCATGCTGGGAGTAGAGATTGGCTCTGAAGTTTCGGGACGGGAGCTCGATGATGCGTCACTTCGACCGTTCTTTGCTGCAGCGCAAGATCTCGATGTGGCCATCTTCATCCACCCCACCGACGGCATTGGCGCAATTCGTCGTGGTGGAATTCCTTACGAATTTGGCCTGGGAATGCTGACTGACACGGCAATGGCAGCGTCGGCGCTCGTCTTTGGGGGAGTTCTGGAAGCGTTTCCTACCCTTCGCGTTGGCCTTGCCCACGGTTGTGGAAGTTTCGCCTGGGCCTATCCGCGGCTGGTACGCGGAGCCTCCATGAATCCCACCATTGGCACGCCTGATGTAATAGGCGCGCATACTGAACTACTTCTCCGTCGGTTATGGGCGGACACCTTGGTGTTCGATCCCCAGCATATTCCGCTACTCATCCAACGTTTCGGAGCCAATCACCTCATGCTCGGCTCCGATTTTCCGTTCTACCCACCAACCTTCGGATCGGCACTTGCGCCTATTGATGGTGCGCTGGCCTGTAATCACTGTACGGGCCCCGAAGCCTCGAACATGTTGGGTCCCAACGCCAACACCTTCCTACAACTCGCCAATCGGCGGGCAAGGTATGTCAATCGAACAAACTTAACCAGCACACCTACAAAGTCATGAATGGATCGGCTGCGGTTGGAATTCCCCGCCGAAAGAAAGACTCCTTCGTCGAGTTCACACCCACGCTTCAGGGGGGTGCCTCGCACGAAGGACCGGTTGCAAGAATTCAACCGAAACCAAGGGACCGATCCGCTCATTGGATCAACCAGGCAGGTGTCTGATGAACGAAGAATCGAATGGATTTGAACGAGTTGTCCGGGTTAGTCCCCGTGAGGTTCGTGGCGTGCCATCGGTATCGCAATGCGGCGGCGCGACGTTTGTGGAAACAGACCCGGCCCAAGATTCGGCGCCGAAGACCAAAGCCGTGTCGAATCAGGCGCCAAAGACCAAAGCCGTGTCGAATCAGGATGATCTTTCGATTGTGAGTCGAACCTTTCTGTTGTTGGCGGCTTTTCGTGGCGACTTCATTCTTGGTGTGAGCGACTTGTCGCGACGAACAGGGCTCCCGAGGACAACCGTGCATCGTCTTGCCAATCAAATGGTTGAAGTAGGTGCGCTTGGTCGTGTGGGCACGAAATTTCGTGTCGGTGCCACCTTGTTTGAACTTGGCAATCTCCATTATCCCCAAGCGTTAAGAGACACCTTGCAACCTGTGCTCGACGATCTGCAACGCTCAACCGGTGGCAATGTTTCCCTGTTGGAACTCGTCGGCTCAGATGTCATTGTGATCGCTGCATCGAGGCCCCGAAAAAGTCGATGCGCGATTGCCCATTTGGGTCTTCGATTTCCGGCGCATGCCTGCGCTGGTGGACAAGTTATGTTGGCTTACGATGAGCGTTTCGCTATCGGCCCCTTCCGTCAACTCACTGCGAACACGATCGTCGATGCGAAAAAGATCAACCGGCGATTGGCCGATGTGCGCAGAGCTGGGCTGTCGATCGAACATGGCGAAGCACAGTTCGGTTGGAGCGGCATCGCTATTCCGACGATGAATCAACACGGTCGAGTGCTGGGAGCCATCATGCTCACCCGTCCGACCGAAGGATTCGATGTTGACCTGTTGGTCTCCACGCTCAAAACGTTCGGGGATACCTTTAAAGCCGCCGGTCGTCAAGCAGGAATTGGGTTCTTCGCCGAAGCGCTCCCAAGGGTGACCCATGGCTAAGACATCGGTAGATGACGCTCTCGCGAACAATCTTGAACGAGTCTTCAACAGATGGTCAACCAAATTCTCGACCAAATTCTCGACCAAAGTTGCAACTATTGGAGGACGACATGGCTGAACTTTTACTCATGGGCATGACTCACTACCCGCTGCTCGCTACCACCGATGATCAAATGGCGGCGTTGCTTCGCACCATGATGAAGGACCCCGCGGTTCCGGCAACGGAGCTCGACCCCAACAATTGGTCGGCCGAGATGCAAGCCGAGTGGGGCACCGATGAAGCCCGATCGTCGGCAGCGGGGCATCGTGCCATGTTGCGTGAAGGGTTCTCAGCTTCGCGTAAGGCGCTCGACGAATTCAACCCGGATGTCATCTTGGTGTGGGGCGATGATCAATACGAAAACTTTCGCGAAGACATCATCCCGCCCTACGCCCTCTTGGCTTACGACGACATTGCTACCAAACCATGGGAGAAGTTTCCATGGCCCAACGTCTGGGAAGAGCCCAAGGATCAAGTCCACACCGTCAAAGGCCGCCCAGATATTGCCAAGTGGTTAGCAAAGCACCTGCTCGACGATGGCATTGATGTGGCGTACGCGTACAAACCGCTCCATCACCAGGGCTTGGCGCACGCGTTCATGAACACCCAGTTGTTTCTCGATTACGATCGAGTTGGCTTTCCCTGGCCAATGGTATGTATGCCTATAAACTGCTATGGGAGCAGAGTAATTTCGGCAAAGGGATTCTTCACGCCGTTTGGTACGGAGGTTGACGAAGATCCACCAAGCCCCAGTCCCCGTCGGCTGATGGATGTTGGTGGGGCGGTTGCCCGTCACCTCAAACAAAGCCCGTGGCGGGTGGCCATCGTTGCTTCGTCGTCATGGTCGCATGCGTTCCTAACCGACAAAACGTGGCGTCTCCGTCCGGATACTCCTTCCGATCGAGCGCACTACGACGCGTTGGTTGCGGGAAACTATGCGTACTGGGAATCCACCACCACGACTTCCATCGAGGATGCTGGGCAGCAAGAACTGCTGAATTGGTTCGCGCTGTTCGGTGCGGCCCGCGAACTAGGACTTGGCGGTCCGTCGGAACATAGGTTTGCTGAAACACATTGCTTCAACTCCAACAAGGTGTTCGCTCGATGGCCGGTTGCAAAGTGAGCGCGTCGATGGCTGGTCGTCTCGAAGGAAAGATCGCGCTGGTGACGGGGACGAGCCCAAACATCGGTGGCGTGCTGGCTATGGGTTTAGCCTCTGCCGGGGCGAAAGTTGCTTGCAACGACATTCGGCCCGAAGCTTGCGACGCGTGTGTCACCAAGATTCAAAACAGCGGCGGGGATGCCATGACCATTCCTGGTGACGTGACCGATCCCGTAGCGATGCAATCCGCGGTGAATGCTGTGCTGGAACGCTATGGCCGCATTGATGTGCTGGTGAATAATGCTGTGCGATTTGATGTTCGTGGCCTGATGGATATGCCGCTCGACAGTTTTCGTCAGCAGATTGACATCACGCTCGGCGGCACGTTCATCATGTCCAAACTTGTGGCGCAATCCATGATCGATCGTGGGATCGGCGGATCAATCATCAACGTGCTGTCCACCGCAGCTTGGCAGGGGCAGGCGGGCAACATCGGTTACTGCACCGCTAAATCTGGCATCATCAACTTCACTCGATCTGCGGCCATGGAACTCGCCATGCACGGCATTCGGGTCAACGGGTTCACTCCCACGAGCACCATGCCTGATGATCCTGAGTTGGCAGCAGGATTCACTGCAGCGGTAGCCACTATGGCCGAAGCCGGCACGATCGACTTTGTCGGACGGAATCCGTGGCACCGGTTGCCCACGCCAACGGATTACGTCGCCTCGGTAGTGTTTTTGGCTTCGGACGATTCGGCCCTGATGACCGGAAGCAACCTCACCATCGACGGTGGAGCCCTGGCCAAGTACTGGCCACAATCCCCTAGGCGCGCCTAGTGCAGGAAAGCACGAATTTGTCGCGTGTCGCGTCTCGCTTTCCTTGCGACATCAACATTTCTGGGGTTTGTGGACGGAGCGATGCGCGACGAATCCGTGCGAATATGCACTAGTGACCTGATTCAGAAATTCGCCGCAGAATTATCGGCCAGCTTCGCCTGTCGCTGCGTCCTCGTCGTTCTGGTTGGACAGGGCAGGCAGTGCCTCCTGCGTCCTTGCGACAAACGAACCATGGCTCGCTAATTCTGCTACCGACTTCTGAATCAGGTCACTAGTGGTCGTCTCATCGTTGGACAGAGGTTCACGGTCGGTAGCCCACCGCTCACGCAACATCGAAGGGACTTCCTCCGTCGACAGGCTCGAAGGTTTGGATCGTGCGTGCGTGCGCTCTCGCGTGCGAGTGAGTGTGTGGCTCCTGAACACGTGTTGGTCATTCGTGCTGAGGTAATGACAAACCCGTGCGGGGAATGAAATACGCTTTCGTGCGGGTCGTTGATAGCGACCACGTAACTCCGTCTGTTCCCGCACATTCATCAAGAGATCCAACGAACCCAAAGAGTCGATATGAGCCTGTCGCCGTTCCTGCATGCCTTTTCCCGTCCTGGCGCCCGAGCCGACGAGTTCATCACGATCGTGCGCGGTGAAGGCGCAATGGTTTACGACAAGGCGGGTAAAGGTTACGTTGACGGGCTGGCCAGCCTTTGGTACTGCCAGGTTGGGCATGGGAACGCGGAGATTGCAGATGCCATAAGCGCCCAAGCTCGGAAGCTCGCTGCTTTCCAGACGTTCGATATTTTCACGAATGAGCCAGCGGAAGAACTCGCTGCGGAGTTGGTTGCGCTTGCGCCCATGCCCGATGCCCGAGTGTTTTTTACCAGTGGCGGTTCTGAAGCTGTCGACACGGCAATCAAGCTTGCCCGTATTTCCCATGTGCAGGCCGGAAATCCCGAGAAAACCGTGATCGTTAGCCGGGCGCCCAGCTATCACGGCGTGAATTACGGGGGCATGTCGGCCACCGGGATTGCGGCGAACCAGGCAGGCTTTGGCAAGATGCTGCCCGATTTTGTGCAGGTTCCCCAGAACGACCTCGATGCTATGGGTGCAGCATGTGCGATGCATGCAGGGAAAATTGCCGCCATCATCGCTGAACCAGTCTTGGGTGCGCCGGGTGTGTTCCCTCCGTCGCCCGGATACTTGAACGGCCTCCGAGCGCTCGCCGATCAACACGGCGCATACGTAATTCTCGACGAAGTGATCTGCGGCTTCGGACGAACTGGCGAGTGGTGGGGCGCTCAGAAATATGGAGTGACTCCGGATCTGGTCTGTTTTGCAAAAGGTGTTTCATCGGGTTACCAGCCACTCGGCGGTGTACTTGTTGGCCCCGCCGTTCGCGCTCCGCTAGAGGCCGATGCGACCTTCCTCTTGCGACACGGATATACCTACTCCGGACACCCGACTGCGGCGGCTGCTGGCTTAGCCAATCTCAGGATCATTCGTCGTGAAGGTTTGGTGGAGCGCGCCAACGTCATCGGTGCTCGCTTAGGCGCTGGGCTTGGCGAGGTCACAAAAGGTCGCGTGGCGGAGTTGCGTGGCGTGGGTGCTGTGTGGGCTTTCACGTTGAACGAAGGGGTCGCCAACGTTGCCATCCGGAACACCATGCTCGAACACGGCGTTATCGTGCGCCCCATTCCACCAAACCACATCGCCTTCTGCCCGCCACTCGTCACCACCGACGCACAAATCGATCAACTGATCTCCGCCGCCGGCGCAGCCCTAAGTGCACATACCTAATTGGGTTCGTAAAGACCTCCTCTGGTTTTGGGAAAATAAGCGTACGTATCTCTGGAAGCTGCATCCTCACACTGGATGTTTTCGGTGGCGGTCGTAGTTTGCACGCTTGTGGTTGATCGTTTCAGGTAAGACCTCGTCGGCGGGGTTCGGGAGTGGACACTTGGCTTCCCCCTTCACGTTGAAGAGTTGGATTGAAGCTTTGGAGGTTTAGTTTTCCTCGCGCAAGTCATAACATACATAAAAGTAGCTATTGTAAGGATGTTGGTTTAGAATTATCATTCTTATGGTGATTGTGCAAACTATTGAGGAGTGGGAAGCGGAGATCGGCGCCCAGATCAGAACCGTTCGCATGCTTGCTGGCATCTCGCAGGCCGATCTTGCTAAGCGCGCAAACGTAGCGATCGGTGCGCTTGCTGGGTTGGAGGGCGGTCGCGGTTCCACACTGAAAACTTTGATTGCGGTGGTTCGTGCTCTCGATCGAACCGAATGGCTGGAACAACTTTCATCCCAAATAGCCATTAGCCCAATGCAGATGTTGCGTGACCAACAACGTCGGAAGCCTCGTCAACGTGTTTATGCTCCGCGGCCTCGCCTCGGCCACGGTGCGGTCCAAACTGACCGGTCGACTCCTGGATCGGTGGGCTGATTATGGCCTTCAAACCAGTCGAACTGGTTGAAGTGTCTGCGTGGGGCAAAACGGTTGGCGCGGTGGCCCGAGATCCACGCTCGGGTTACTTTGCCTTCGAATATGACCCAACTTGGGTGAAGCGCGGGATCGAACTTTCGCCGCTGCACCTTCGGAATACCCGTGGAGTTTTTACTTTTCCAAATCTCCCGCGCCACACCTTTTACGGTCTTCCGGCGATCCTTGCCGATGCACTTCCCGACAGCTTTGGTACGTCTCTTCTCGATGCCTACTTGGTTGGGCTTGGCGTAGCTGCAAAAGACATCACGTCGCTTGACCGTCTTGGGTACCTTGGATCGAGAGGAATGGGTGCGCTCGAATTCGCACCTCCTGTCGGGCCACCGGCACGGCCGGAAACTGTGTATGAAATTTCTCGCTTGGTTGCTGAGGGCCGCAAGGCGATAGCCGGCTCCGGTAATCCCTACGTGCACGTAGTACATTTGTGACGGTTCTGATTCAGGTTGCGCTAGTCACTGGAGCTTAAAGACTTTGGCCGCCTATCGAAGCCGTCGCGGTCGAGGTTGGTGCTCTCGCTGAATACCTCTCCCGTTACAACTGCCCCATTGCCGGATTCGCCGGTAAAATCGACTTTGGCCGTGAAGTGTGAAAATTCAGTGTGCGTAAGTTGTTTTGATCCAGTTGTGAATGTCGGCGGTGGCTTGTTTGGAGACTGCGGCGCCGGGTAGCAAGCCTTCGAAACCGTGGGGAGCTCCAGGGTAAACGTGAAGCTCCACGTCGACTCCCGCTCGATTTAGACGCAACGCGTATTCAACGTCTTCATCGACAAAGCCGTCGAGTGCGCCGACCATGATGTAAGCGGAAGGTAGGTCGGCAAGATCGTCGGCCAGAGCGGGGGAGGCGTAGTCGGAGACATTGGCGCGGTCAAGATCGCCAAGGTAGGCGGCCCATCCAAATGTGTTGGCCGACGGGGGCCAGATCGGTACTTCCCAAGCGCTCGAAGCCGTGGACTGCCGATGATCGAGCATTGGGTAAATCAGTAGTTGGGAGAAGATGGCCGGGCCAGGCAAACCGCGATCACGGGCAACCAACGTAAGCGCCGCCGAGAGTCCAGCCCCGGCACTCGCTCCCCCTACGCCGATCATGTGCGGATCGATGCCAAGCTCGTCGGCATTCTGATGTACCCATACCAAGGCCGCATAGCAATCTTCGATGGCACCGGGGTAAGGCGTTTCGGGGGCGAGACGATATCTAACGCTAATGGCCATGATGTTGTGGCGCACGCACCAACGATCGAACCGAAGATCGTCTTGGAATTCGGTGCCCATAACCATTCCGCCACCGTGCATCCAAAACAGGCAGGGGAGCGGGCCGGTAGCGGCAACGGGGCGATGGATGCGAATGGTGATTTCTGGATCGCCCTCGGGACCGGGGATCTGAATGCTCCTTCGCGATACTTGATCGGAGAGCAACGCTGGATCAATCGACGCGCCGTAACGTTCAGCACGAAACGTGAGCAGGTTTTCCGGCGTCACTCCCGGGAACGGCGTGGCAGCAAGTGCTTCACGAATATCAGCATCAAGTCGATCGTCAACGTCGGTCATAGTGTCGAACCTATTCGTCTTGTTGGGAATCTCACAAACTGACGACGACGAATCACTTGGCGTTAGCGCAGTAAAGCGCAAGTTCTGTGGCAGTTGTCCAGAGAAATTCTCGCAGATCACAATCGGTTTTTTCTCGTCCGTGGCGACTGCCACATCGCTTGGGCGCACATGTGCTAGAGAACAGGAACCGTTAAAGATTTCCAATTGAACGAGCGAAGAGAACGATCCCAGCTGCTGCGATAGCAAATCCCGATACGAGCGGGAGCGCGTTGCTCACGAGTTGCAGACGAGCACCGCCAGCCGCGCTTAGTTTTGATGACCACCCGCGCAGCCCTTGTTCGAAACGAACCATAAGGAGCCCGGCGCCAACCAATGTGGCCGCCAAGCCAATGCCGTATGCGACGACAAGGGCAACACCGAACGGAACCCGCCCGATCGCAATCGCTCCGAGAAGAACTACGAGCGCTGAAGGGCTTGGTACGAGTCCGCCTGCGAGACCCATCATTACCAGTTCACGGCGACGAACAACTGCACCTGGGGCGGGTAGCACATGATCATGGGACCAGCCCCCATGGGAATGACTCGTCACAATGAATCGGGGATCTTCTGGATGAGCGTGAGGTAGTGCGGCGGCCCCTCGGTTCACTTCTCGGGCAGTCGGGTGAAGATCGTGAGAATGCGAATGTCCGTGTTCTTCGTGTTTGTGGTCGTGGTCGTTGTGGTCGTGGTCGTGGTTGTGTTTGTGGTGGTCGTGTTCGTCGTGCTTGTGGTCGTCATGTGAATGCGGGTGTGGGTGGTTATCTGGAAGAGCGAAACCTTGCGGATTATTGTGTTTTCGGGGGCGGGTGGGAAGGCGGAAGAGCCGAAGTCGAGATCGCAAAAGGGTGAAGCCAACGCCTATTACCAACATCCCCGACACGACGCTGGCCCAACGGAGCGATTTGTCGGGCGAAACAACCGTTGTTGCCGAAACCAGGATCCCCAGCAGCAAAATTCCGATGGTATGGGTCGCTGCGACGGTACCCCCGATAGCTACTATGTCCGCGGTGCGACCCCTGCTGCCGAGTGCGTAGGCCGCAATGATTGTCTTTCCATGTCCAGGCGCCAATGCATGAAGACCTCCTAGCAGAATTGAAAGTAACAGTGCCCCAACGATGAAGCTGAACGTAAGCGAACGTTGATTCAGTAACGATTGGAATCGTTTGGTTAATCCATCATTTCCCCGGGCAATCGTTGATGCGGAAACCGACTCGCCTGTGGAAACAGGCTCCACCAGGGCCGAACCGGACGGCGAAGATGACGACGATGAGGCTTTGAATGTCACATCGAGTTGCCGCAACGGCGAAGTTGGTGCTGCTCTGGAATAGTCGAGAAGCAGCCTTGTCGGTGAGACAGCCGAAACATCACCAAGCAAGGTCATGCCGTTGCCGGAAGCGGTGATCTCTCGCCAGCCAATTCGGTCAGTGAAGTTCCCGTCGTCCCAGGTGAGTGAAGCCGTCGACAAGGGCGGCCATGGGCTGGAGAAGCGGCACTCCAACCGAAGTGTGGTCAGGCCTGCTTGTCCATCAGGAAACGTGATTTCTGAACCTGGCCCTATTGACAGAACAACTGGGTTTCCGTTACGAGCTAGGCGCAGTCTTTGGCCAATTTCTCGACATTGCTTGTCGCGCCATTGCGTTGCGGCCGCCAGCGGAACAGACCCCTTCGGCGCCCCCATTTCCTGTCGGGCCTTCAATGCTGGTATCTCCGCCAAATCCACGTAATAGGCGACCTTGGGGCCCGAGCGCGTAATTTCAAGAACGGTGGCCGTGTTGGTCGTGAAGTTACCGAGCGGATGGGCAGTGGCGCGATTCCCAAACATGCTAAGCGCACCTATTACAACAAAGAACGAACTCAGCCTACGAACCTGTAGGGCTCGTCGGAACGAAAACGTGAAATCAAACATTTGAGTTCTCTCTCATCTAGGCGGTCGGAAGGAAAACGGTTTTGCCCTGGCCACAGCCAGCAATCGGGACGGTAGCGGAGCGATTCTCGGGACTAAAAGCACCAGCCGAGAAAGGCACACCCAACCGGGACGCTAGCGATCGAAGCGCTCTGGCTTGAGCAGGAGTTGCCCAGGGGTTGCGCATAGCCGCTACCAGCTCATTGCGGGCCGAAACACAGTCACCCACTGCGGCGAACACCTCGGCGACATGCCAACGAACCGAAGAGATTCCGGGTGACATCGCAACTGCGGCACGCGCGTACGGGATTGCCTCCGTTTCGCGGCCACCGACGAAGAGCGACCACGCCATTGCATCATTGGTAAACACGGTGCGCCGCTCGGCATACGCTCGTTGAGCTGCACCGATCGCGGCGGTTGCGCTCTTAGGCCCACGGTCGGCCAGCAGGAGGGCAAGCTCTGCATCAACAACCGCCCCATTGGATTGAAACAACGCAATGCTGGCGTCTACCAATTCATCGGAGGCTTTGGCCAGTTTCGTGTCGTTGAGAGAACGGGCAATTTCCGAGAGAAGCCCTAGTGCACCGGGAACAGGATTACGGTTTACAAGACGGTTGAGTAACACCATGGCTGCTCGACGCTCACCGCGAGCAAGCAACACACGGACCTGCCCAAGTACGGCGGTGGAGTTGGTGGGATTCAGTTGTATGGACTGTTCATAGGACCGTGACGCTGCGTCTAAACGGCCACTTTCGACTAGCACATCGCCTAAGTATCCAAGCGCAATCGCACGATCGATTGAGTTCGGCGGAGCCGCCGAAACAGCTTGTCGCATGGCGATCTCGGCCCCGAGAAGGTCGCCGCTGAGTTGACGCCGATACGAAAGGCGGGAAAGGGTTGCAACGTTTGGGCGTTGCTCAGCAAGCATATCGATCGATCGAAAAGCAACGTCATACTTTCCAAGTTCTACATCGGCGTCGAAGAGCGCGATGCGTCCAGCAATAGCGTTGGGCTGAGCTCCCACTACCTTGTCGGCGAGGTCACGAGCATCGCCAAATCGATGACGCGCTAGCGCGAGGTTCGCCTTGGTGATCATGACCTCAGATGTTGGCCCCAAGAGCCGTTCAGCATTGCGCAGCGATGTATCAGCTAGGGGGTAAAACGCTGGATCTGCGGTCTCAAAGGCTTGGCGAACATAGGCCGCACCCAGTTCCTGCCACGGTTCTCCAACCCGAGGATTGGCGCGTGTAGCTGTTTCCAGTTGGGTAATTCGCTGCGTAGTAGTGAGTTTGAGCAGCCTGATGGAAGCCTCGTTGGCCGCCTTGCTGAGCGGAAAACCCGCCCCGGTCACCGAAGTGTCAGCACGATAGGGGGCGCTAACGGAAACCGAAATTGTTCGCGTTGGTGTCGGCGTTGGCGTCGGTGTTTTTGCTGTAGCCGTGGCCATCGCCGGAGAGACGGTGCTCGCCCCGATAGTGGAGAAGATAAGTGTCATTAGTTTTAGTGCACGTATGAACATGAATCTTGTCTTCCTTCTGGAGCAACAACTCTGTAAAAATTCCTTTTGTGGCGTTGGCTGCGCCCTCTGTTCGGCGTTGAGCCAGAACAAAAGGCGCATCCCAACTCAGAACATGGCGCCAACTCCCCAGCAGACGACAGGTTCAAAAGCTCGTGACGACCAACACCGAAATGCGTCGGCCCCCGTTCCCACCCTGATTGGGTGGATTTGTGGGTTGCCGGCTGGAGGAAAGCACCGACCGATCGGGTGACAAGCTCAGCCCAACGGCATTCGTTAACGGTGTCTGCACTTCGGTGTTGGAACGTCATGTGAATTAGGGTTTGGTGGGCTCGAAAGCGCTGTCCGCGCCGTATCCGTCACGAGGAAGTCCAACGTAAGGGAAGACATTCATCAGTTCCCGATCGTTGCTATTGACTCCGTCGCCCAGGGCATTGTTTGGGAAACCGGTGAACGTTTTGTCGCTCACCAGCGGGTTGGCCCCGGCTACTACCTGAAGGGCCGTGTCAACGACATCATCACTAAGGTTGCGCCCGTTCGGGAACGACGACTTAGCGATACTGGTGTTCAGTCGTAACTGCTCCGATGGGGCTGAGAACGTCTTTGACTTGTTGAGCCCGCCAATTCCGGTAAGGAAGATCACGGCAAGGTCTTGTCGTCCTACAAAGGCCGCAGGTAGTCCGGCGTCAACGTTGGTTGGAACCTTGATACCAGCGGGTCCGTACAGGAATGGGATGAGCTTGCCGAGTTCGGGATCGAGGACATATTTAGCGAATTGAGCGTCTTTGTCGGGGCTCGAAGCGTTGAACGTGTCTTTCATGCCTACCGGAATGACCACCTCATTAACGAGCGGGTTGCCCAAGCGAGCAACCTGCTTCCAGTTGCCGTTTCCATTACCTTCGCCAACTCGGCGAGATGTGGTCGCCCACACCCCAACCACAGGATCACCGGCATTGGTGATTCTGCTACTTGGAACTTGGAGAACAATCGAGCTGACGTTCTGTCCGGCAAGGTAGTCGACACCCCATGCCGTTGGTTGCTTAATGATGTGGAACTGGTTCAACGGCCGCAAACCACCAAGGTCGAAGATTGCCCCGAGATCGGCGAAGAACGGATCGTCCCGGGGGCCAGCAAAGACCCGGATCGCACCGTTTTCCAGTTGGTGACTCGCACCGGCGGCGGTAGCCCGGTAGTTCGGTGTGGATCGGGTGGCACCAACGTACGCGGGAGCCGTCAGAAGGTTCTGCCCAATCGCCTTTGACGAATTGCCCCGAACTTCGGTAAGTGTGTAGGTCTGCTTACGGTTGAGATCAGGATCGTCAACGGAGGTCACCTGGTTGGTGTTGTAGAGGAACGTATTCGGATTTCCATAGGTTGTCTTGAACCGAAGCTGATACTTGATGTCGGCGATGGCGTCACCGTTATTATCGATGTTGAGCTCATAGAGCACGTCATCGCCAAACTTCGAGAAGTTCGGTCCGCCCCCAGGGTTCTGGAAGGGATCGGTGTTGATCACAAAGGTGGTTGAGTCTGGACGATCCGGACTCACGAAGGCGTACAGATCGGTTAAGTCAGCGACTGGATCCTCAGTAATGGCCGGAGCCTCTCGATGACTCGACGCGCTAATTGGTGGAGCGAAGACCAGGCCGAGTGCGGCGGCAATGCCAACCACGGGTAGACCTCTTCGGAGGGTTGAACGTTTCATGGTTCTCGTTTCTTTTTCAATAAGTGATTGTGGTGGAGGTGTTACCTTTGCTGGGGATCAGGAAAGCAAAATTGCAATGCGAATGCAGAGCTCACGTTTGCGCCGATGGTGCTGCTGCGGGCTGCATCACTGCAAAGTTCACAAGGCGGTTACTCATCAGTTAAAAAGAGCTGACTGGGGATATGCCAACAACAACCCATTGGTCGCCGAGCGGGGCGGCGATGACATGCATTGCGTGGGGGGCAGCCAAAGTCACGACGCGAGCCCATTGGTAAGCGCCGCCACCGTAGGCATCGAGAAGGGGTTGGGGATCGTCGAGGTTGTAGATGTCGCCGGTCATCGAGATAGTGACTGCACCCGGTACCGTGCAAAGTTCTTCGGCCAACCACACGGCGCCAAGGAGCCCACCCGCATATTCACCTTCGGGAACTGGTTGCAAGGACGGATCGTTTCCGGACTCGAAACTCTGAGTTGTAGCGGATGAACGGTTTTTCTTGGGACACTGGTTTTGGCGGTTGGTTGCCCAGCGAAGTACCGCTGTTTCCAGACGGTCTGGTGATGCACCGAACTGCTGGGAAACCGTTCGCTTTTCCCAGGAAACTCTCCAACCGATCGCCTCTTTGATCGCTGGAATCTTCACCACTGAAGCTGGTGCAATTACGCCGCGGATTTCGTCGATTGTCGGAGTTTGGGTTATCAGCAGCGCAACAACTCCGCCTGCAGTTTGGGCGGGGTCAACGGTGCTTGAGAGCCAAGTTGATTCTCGGCTCAGGATCTCTTCGAACTTTTTTGCCGAGCCAACCCGTCGTTGTTCAAGGTCTGGCAAAAGCTCGAAAGCGTCGCTAGTTCGACCTTCAACGATTGCATCACCAAACAACTCTGCTGCCGCTGTCGCCGTCTGAGCAATAGTAGTTTCGCTAGGTACGCTTAGGGTTAAGGGGCTGACGTTTTGCAACTCTCCTGAGCGTTTTGCAGGAGCCTCGAAGACAAGACCGGGCTCCGGTGAACCCAAAACGAGTCTGGATTTCCAAGCTGTTGTCGGAGTCTCAGGTGTCTCAGGTGACTCAGGTGACTCTGGGCCAGGTGAAGTACGTGTTGTGGACATGCTCGCTTGGGCTACGGAATCGATTGGTTCACGGCTGGCTGAGGAGCCAAACTCTGTTCCACACCCAGCGAGAGCAACCATCGAAACAAGGCAAGCCAGTCGGCCAAACGCCCTGGAAGCCGCGCGGCCCCGAAGTCGACTTTGATTCCGGTTAGCGCGAGCTAGATCAATTGGCTTGCGTAGTTCCATGTCACCAGTTCGTGACCGAATGACCCTTGGATTTACTCCTCTACGAAATTCTCCTCTACGAAATTCTCCCTTCGCAATGCCTTCGCAATGCCTTAACGATGCCTAATTGAGCCCGAATTGAGCCCTGAACAAGCCCTGAACAAGCCCTGATGAACTTCATGGGGCGCACAGCGAAAAGCTGGTTTTCGCATCCCTGTTCGGCGAATTCAGATCGAGCGTCACTCTTCTGGCGCACTGGCCGGGCGTTGCGCCCGTTAGCAACGCGAACGAAAGAACCGCTGGTTAGCGTGAGTTAGGAAGCAGCTGTCGTTTGAACAGGGCGACAACTTCGTCGCGTGCCTCTGGAACAAGATCAGTGGTGAGAACGGAGTGAGCAGATTTTGGATAGCCGCTGGGGTTTCCGGGCGAGGAATCGAAGGTGACGCCCACAAAGCGCTCCCCAAGCCGTTCGCGCAACATGGCGAAGCGATCTTCTGGCACTGTTTTGTCGTCCGAGAATCGGTATGCGAGCACACAAAGATCCGGCTCTGCAGTAAGCCGGGCGCGAACAGTTTTTAACTCAGCATCGGACATATCCATCCGGCCTCCGTTGGATTTTGCTTTGCCGAATGGGAGCACTGCAGGATTTGCTGGTTGGCTGAGGACTGGCGCCAATACATGCGGATCGGTGGCTAGGGCAAGCGCGAATCCACCGGTGAAACACATGCCAACCACCCCGATGCCCGGCCCGCCGCACCGAGTGTATTCGGTCTTGCCAAAGGCGCGCAGCCAATCAACAATCGGCGACGATTTGCCTGCGGTAAAGAGACTGAACTCTTTTGAGATGCACACTTTGACAAGGGACTGAACAATGTTGGTGCTCGTCATGGGTGCGCCGGGCGTGCCAAGCAAAACCGGGCAACTCACGCGAAATCCCTGTGCAGCCACATGTCGACAGAAATCAGCAACCGCTG
>JAYTWN010000044.1:0-6872 GCA_043743435.1 Acidimicrobiia bacterium | reverse complement strand
CTACCGAAATGGAAGCGGCGATCGACGCGATGGAGAATGACCCAAACGTGTGGGTAGGCGTGCTCCAGGCGGTCACCGAGGGCGATAGACCGGTGTTTTGCGCAGGCGCTGATCTCAAGGAAATCAACTCCGGAAACGGTGCAGCGCTGGGTACAGAGCGCGGAGGCTTTGGTGGGATTGTGTACCGCGAACGCAACAAACCTCTGATTGTTGCTGTCGACGGGTTGGCAACCGCCGGTGGATGCGAAATCGTTTTATCTGTGGACTTAGTAGTGGCCACGACCCGATCATCGTTTGGTCTGGCCGAAGTGAAGCGCAATCTGATCGCCGGAGCGGGAGGCTTGTACCGCCTTCCTCAGGCCATTGGCAAAGCAGCCGCTATGGAAGCGATTCTTACCGGCGAGCCCCTGTCCGCTCAGCGCGCATACGATCTTGGATTGGTTAACCGTTTGGTCGAACCAGGCAAGGCGCTTGAAGCTGCTTTGGAACTCGCCACCAAGATCACCGCTGCGGCTCCACTGGCGGTATGGGAAAGCCGCAAGGTCGTGCTCGCCTCTCAATATGACGACGAGGCCACGCTGCGTAAGAAGACCAACTCCGCGATGGGCAAGATGATGGCATCAGAAGACCTCAAAGAAGGCCTCACCGCTTTCATAGAAAAGCGCACCCCAAATTGGAAGGGCCGGTAGCGCGAAGAACTTTTGCGCCGCTGGGCTTCCCGAGCGTTGCCAGTGACTTCTGATCTATGTCCTCTCTATATCCTCTCCTATATCCTCAGTTTTTCTAGAAAGAGGCCTAGCGCAGCGGTGGTGAAGGCAAGCATGTTTGCACCGCGATCGTTGCTACCGGTGAGGACATGTTTCGTGGTTTCGCGGGGGCCGGCGATAGCGAGCCAAACATGTCCGGCCGGATCTCCGTAAGGGTTTGGTGGTCCGGCCGCTCCGGCCTCTCCGATAGCCCAAGTTGTGCGCAACTGCACGAGCGATGATTCGGCCAAGAACCGCGCAAACTCCTCGGTAGCACCTCGCATACCGTCAGGCTCCGCAACGGCATTGCCCAAAAATGCGCGCTTCGCTCGGGCGGTGTAAATAACCGATCCACCGAGGTAGTAAGCCGACGCACCAGGAATGGCCAACAACGAGGCCGATATCAAGCCTCCCGCAGACCCTTCTGCCACCGAAACGGTTTCCTTGCGTTCCCGAAGCAGAGCACCGATCTGTTGAGCGAGTTCCATCAATTCAGGAGTAAACATGCTGCCTTTCTATGGCCTTGGCGAACCAGTGTCCAGTCAAACCGAGGGTAACCGGTGCGATGCCCACTCTCGCAATCTGCGGGAATCCAAAAACGTACCTTGATTGCCAACTTCGCCGTTGATTTATGACAAAACTAGAGGCCGTGTCGACACCCTCACCTCTTGAAGCCACTCACCGCAACGCTCAACAATCCATCGTGACGCTAGATCTCGAAGGAGTGCTCGTTCCTGAGATTTGGATTGCTGTGGCGGAAAAAACCGGGGTCGCTGCGCTTCAACGCACCACCCGTGATGAGCCCAATTACGACATTTTGATGCAGGGACGTATCGCTCTGCTCAACGAGCATGGCCTGAAAATGTCCGACATTGAGGCGGTCATTGCGACGCTGTCACCGCTCGAAGGCGCCGTTGAGTTTCTCGATTCGCTCCGTGAGCGCACGCAAGTGATCATTCTTTCTGACACGTTCGAACAGTTCGGCCGGCCATTGATGCGCCACCTTCATTGGCCCACGCTGTTGTGTCACCGTCTAGTTGTCGAGGACGATGTGATTGTTGGTTACAAACTGCGAATGCAGGACCAAAAACGCTATGCCGTACAGGCGTTGCGCGAACTCAACTATCGAGTCATCTCAGCGGGAGATTCCTACAACGACACCGCCATGCTGGGCGCCGCTCACGCAGGATTTCTCTTTCACGCCCCCGAGAACGTCAAAGCAGAGTTCCCGCAGTTCAAAGCGCTGAACACCTTTGACGATCTGCGAGCCCATATCGAAGCCGAGCTCACATAACAGTCATCGCAACCTTAGGGCAGCGAACCATTCGAGAAGTCATTGGATGTTTGGAGGTAATATCCGTATGCGTAGCTAAAGTTCAGCGGCACGGATAACGATTCTTCGCGGAGACGACCTACGGATGAAAGATTCTGAAGAAGATTTTCTTTCCCTGTTACGGCGACTCTTACAACGAAGAAAGGGCCCCGATGTGCTGTGGTGTGATGCCACAACAACCGCCCACAATGGTAGCGCCTGCGGCAATCCACTCACGGGCGAACGCCGCGTAGCGATCAGGGGTCAGATCCTGGCGCAACACTGAGAGCGTCTCGTTCGCAGCTTGACCAGGGGCACTTTGCACTTCAATGAAGGCATTGGCGTACACACCAATGCGCACACCGGACCGATCGGATCCGGCCAGCGCTCCAACTGCTTCGGTGATGGCTGCTTCCATCACTTCAGGCTGCGAACAGTTAAACAGCATGGCTTCAACCTCTCCTCCGATTGCCGCAACGGCCGCCAAAATTGATTCCCCGGAGCGAATCCGAGCAGACCCGTCGGCTAAAGAGTCGGCCAGGGTAAAGGAAACCCACCGGGGACGCACGGCTATCGGATCGCCAAACTCGCCGATGGCCCCAAGCATGATTTGGGCTTCGGTGATCGAACTGATGGTTTCAACCAGCCAATGGTCAATATTTGGAGCAAGCGACTCAATAAGCACGCTGGCAATTGCCGAAGCCGCATCTTTGTCAAACAATTCGGGTTTGTACGAACCGAATACCGGTGGGATCGAACCAGCCACCCGCACTTCGCGCTTCGTTGCACCATTGGTTCCGTCGCCCCCCGAAGTCACACCAGTCAGACCCGTCAGACCAGGCGCAGCAGTCGCAGCCTTCCGGGCTAGCTCTCCACTTAAGGTGGCCAGTTCACGTCCCCGTTGCGCAAAACCATCGACACCAATATGAAATGGTACGCATGCATAAGAATTAGTCGTAATGACTTCGGCACCTGCGTTCAAAAAATTGCTGTGAGCCTCCACCACCCAATCGGGGCCTTCCATCAAGGCCAGGGCCGACCATTCGGGCTGCCGAAATGGTGCGCCGATCCGAGCCAATTCACGGCCCATTCCTCCATCAAGAATTGTGATCGACGACATTGTTTCCCCTCGAACGCGGCGCACCCACTTGCGCACCAGCCTGAGTTCGTCACGCTAGCGGGAACTCCTCACGGCCAACAAGGCCCCGCCCCAAGAACCACGCCGTATCCGTCCCGGCAAACTTCCTGCAAACATCCGCCTGACGAGTTGTGAGTAGCGTCGAGGCAATGGTTGACCCAAATCTCTTGCGGTTCGATACGTTGAGCCTCCACGCAGGCCAACGCCCCGACCCCACAACCGGCGCCCGAGCGGTGCCGATCTACTTCACCACCTCCTACTCCTTCCCCGACACCGACGAAGCCGCCGCCCTCTTTAATCTCGAAGCACCTGGCCATATCTACAGCCGTATCTCCAATCCCACCGTTGCGGTGTTAGAGGAGCGAATTGCTGCCTTAGAGGGAGGCGTGGGGGCCGTGTGCACTGCGAGTGGAACCGCTGCACTTCACCTCGCTGTAGCCACCCTCATGAGCGCTGGGGACCACATCGTGGCTTCCAAGAACCTCTACGGCGGCACGTACAACATGATGAAGCTCACCCTCCCCCGCTTTGGTATCAACACCACCTTTGTCGACCCCCGCGACCCGGCTGCGTTTGCGGCGGCCATTGAGCCGAATACGAAGCTGGTGTACGGCGAGACGCTTGGCAACCCGGGAATCGAAGTGATGGACATTCGAGCCATCGCCGATGTGGCCCACGCCAACGGTCTGCCGCTCATGATCGATTCCACGTTCTCCACTCCTTACCTGTTCCGCCCCATCGAACATGGCGCCGATATTGTGATGCACTCCGTCACCAAGTTTCTTGGCGGCCATGGCACCGCATTGGGCGGAGTAATCGTCGACGGAGGCCGGTTTGATTGGCTTTCCAGCAACAAGTTCCCCACACTCACCCAGCCTTACGCTGGCTATCACGGGATTGTGTTCGCTGAAGAGTTCGGGCCATCAGCACTGGGCATGCGAGCTCGCGCCGAAGGTTTGAGAGATTTCGGTGCCTGCATGAGCCCCCACAACGCGTTTGCTTTGCTGCAAGGAATCGAGACCCTGCCACTACGAATGGCCCGCCACGTTTCCAACACCGACCGCGTGCTCGAAATGCTGCAACGCAACGATGGCGTTACCTGGGTTAAACATCCTCGGGTGCCCACCCATCCCGATTTCGAGTTAGCAAAACGGCTCTACCCCAAAGGCGCAGGATCGATTCTCAGTTTCGGGGTGAAAGGCGGTCGTGTGGCGGGACGAAAGTTCATCGAAGCGGTGCAACTTGCCTCGCACCTCGCCAACGTTGGCGATGCCAAAACCCTAGTAATCCACCCCGGTTCCACTACGCACGGGCAGCTCAGCCCCGAACAACTTGTGGAGTCGGGCATTTCCGAAGATCTCATTCGACTCTCCGTTGGGCTTGAAGATCCCGACGATATCATCGACGATCTTGAGCGTGCATTGAAAGCGAGCCAACGATGATTGTTCCTGTTGACGGCTTCGATGCCCATGCCTCAACCGGTGGCGTCGCTCTTGTTGGGGATGACCCGGTGGTGTTGCTCATCCATGGTGCAGGCATGGACTCCACGGTGTGGCAACAACAAACTCGCTCTATGGCCCACCGAGGCTTTCGGGCTGTCGCGGTAGACCTCCCAGCGCACGGTCGCAGCAGCGGTGAACCGTTGACTTCCATCGAGACCATGGCCGACTGGGTTTCGCGTTTTGTGACCGCCGCCGGTTTTGGTGCTGTTCACCTCGTAGGGCATTCGATGGGCACATTTATCGCACTGGAACTCGCCAGTCGCTTTGGGGCCATGGTTCGTTCCATCACCCTGTGCGGCACGGCAACGGCCATGCCAGTGCATCCGGATTTGTTGGACGCGGCCGCTCACGATTTGCCTGCCGCTGCTGCGTTGATGGCCTCGTGGTCCCACGACAAGCCCGCCCACGTTGGACTCAATCCAACTCCCGGCCTTTGGATGCTTGGTGGTGCTCGTGCGCTGGTGGAAAACAGCGCGCCCGGCGTATTGAGCTCCGATTTTGCCGCATGTGTCGCTTACGCAAATGCTGTCGTGGCCGCTGCCGCACTTACCTGTCCAGCGACCGTGATTATTGGGCTGGGTGACAAAATGACCCCACCAAAAGCTGGCCGTGCACTCGCAGCAGCGCTCCGGTCGGTTCGTGTCGTTGAACTTAGCGGGACCGGTCACGCCATGATGACGGAAAATCCTCGCGCCGTGAAACAAGCCATCATCACGTCAGTCACCCAGGCTGCAGTGGGCGTTTAGAAACACAGCAGCACTAGAAGGAGCAGTTCACCAAGAGTTTCCAAATCAGCCGTATCGTCGAAGGGATGGAAGACTCCCCTTCAACCTCGAACACCTCCCTATCGACAGGCTCAGCTGCAGCTTTGAACGTTGATCTCGAAGCCCTCGTTCGATCCACCATGAGTGCGCTCACGGATCAGCTTCTCCCTGATTCCGATGGCGACCGCAAGCTTGATAATCGCGATCTGATCCGGTCGCTGTTGCGCACCACCATGTCGATGGCTGCCGATGCACTGTCTGGAAACGCCAACCGGTTGGACCTCAAAATCGCCGCCTCTGCGCTGACGGAAATGCGGGACGGCTATCTCATGCTTGGTCCGCACCGCCATCGTCAAAAGGTCACCATCTTTGGAAGCGCCCGAACGCAATCCAGCGATCCTCTGTATGTCCTCACGCGTGAGGTTGCTGCCGCCATGGCCGCGAATGATTGGATGGTTGTCACGGGTGCGGGGCCTGGAATCATGGCCGCTGGGCTCGAAGGTGCAGGGCGTGAACATGCACTTGGTGTCGCTATTCGCCTGCCTTTTGAGAGCGAAGCCAACACCTTTGTTCATCCGGAAAATCTGGTGGACATGCGCTATTTCTTTACCCGCAAACTGGCTTTGCTGCGGGAGAGCCAAGGCTTCATTGTGATGCCTGGCGGCTTTGGCACTTTAGACGAAGCCTTTGAACTGCTTACCCTGGTGCAAACGGGCAAAGCCGAACCGGTGCCCATCGTGTTCCTCGGCTTAGGCCACGGTTTTTGGACTGCTTGGAAAACCTTCGTGGAGAAGGTGGCAGAAGAGGGATACATCTCCTCCACCGACATGTCGCTGTTCACGGTGACCAACTCTGTGGAAGAAGCAGTGCAGGAAATTACCGGTTTTTACCGCAACTACCACTCCCTTCGTTGGAGTGGCGACACGTTAATTCTGCGTCTGCACCGAGCCCCAACGGTTGAGCAACTTGTATCACTCAACACCGAATTTGGTATCTACGCAGGCGAAAGCGGAATCATTGCATCAGCTCCGCTGGCCGCGGAACTGGCCGACCATGACCACCTCGACCTAGCCCGCATAACCCTGCAGTTCAACCGACGCCAACCCGGCCGCCTGCGACTCCTCATCGACGCCTGCAATCAGTTTTAGTGTGTGCGCTCGGACATGGTGAAACTCCCGCCGAGCGAACCAACGACTCGTGATGCTTTGGCCTTGGTGGTGGTGTGCGCCGAGGCATCGCCAAGAGGACCAGAAATTTGCGGTTACCGGAGGTTGTTCGCTCGTAGCGTCCAGCTCCAACGGTAACGGCCAGAGGCAATCCGGTACTGAGGAAGGGTGTCAGGACCGCAGGATCCCGTTCCAACCCCACGCAAACGATGGTCTATGTATACGTAGGTTTCGCCGTTCGGGT
>JAYTWN010000043.1:0-23558 GCA_043743435.1 Acidimicrobiia bacterium | reverse complement strand
GGTTCGTACACGGCGACAGACTTCAACCAGTTCATGCAACTTGATCTTTAGGCCGCAGAACAGAGTGTGTGAGTTGAACTGAATCGGCTTGATTTTTGGATGCCGGGTAATGAGGCAAACCCCCGAGAGTCGCAGTCAGCCGTACGCACCTTTGGCGAAAAGCAGATTGAGAGCGGTCTGCAAATCCCGTTGACGGGCGTAGCCGCGAGCTTCGATTGAAGTAACAGCGATTTGGGCGGTCTCCCAGTCGGCATCAGTTGCGACTTCGCGGAGGGCTCGGAGGTCGTCGGCGTCGGTGGGCCGTTGGCGGTCGTCTCGGGCGAGGAGCTTCATCGCGATCAGGTCACCTATACAAGCAACCGGCAAAATGAGTCTTGGGATTACGCTGATTCGAGTTGCCCGCTCGACGATATCTTGCTCGATTCCTGATGAGGCGAACAACAAGTCGGTGATCACTGAACCTGTAGTTTCCAAGCGAACGGTAGACATTCGACCGGTTGCTTCTTGCTCTACAACGACGAGAACGGAATGGCCAAGGCGCTGCATAGCGAAGATCACCTGCTCGGCTTCCTGGTCGCTGTTCACGGCAATCGCCAAGTCGGCATCGCGAGTCATTCGGGGCTCTGCTCGGGCCGAGACCGCCAACCCACCAACCACGGCAAACTTTGCGCCGACCTTGATCATGTCGCTTGCCGCCTTGCGCAACTGCTCTTCGACCGTACCCATCAGGTGCCGCTCATCGGTCAGATCTCATCGGCCAGATCTCATCAGCCGGTGCGCTTTGGGCGTGGCCAGGGTACGACGCGGCCGACTGCATCGCCATTGGGTGCGCCAGGGCGGTCAACTTTCCAGGCTTGCACTACGGCCGCGACTTCGTCTTCGGTCGCTTCGGGGTGTTCGCGTCGGTGGCGTTCGCCGCGCATCAGGAGCGCAAGTTCCAACAGTTCGATCGCAACAGCCATGCCATTCTTGGGCTCCTCCTCTACCGACGACGACATGAAAGAAACCTTATCGGAACATCGAAACGGAGGAGCCTTCGCGAACACAAAAGGTAGCAACCGAACCCAAGGGTGAACTCGATATAGAGACTACGGACGCCTCCGATTGCGGTTCATCCAAGCCGAGTCAAGAGGCGAAGGGCGGTCGATCTTGGCGGCTACCGATTCCGTTCCGGTTGCCGTGGGACCGCAACGCCGATGAGACTCTCTCGTGTTACAAGTATGCGGAGTTGTTCTTCGGTCCACGAATCTGTACCCGGCGGACGTTGTGGAAGCACCACGTAGCGAGTGTCTCCCGTGGTGTCCCAAACACGGATTTCGGTTTCATCCGGCAGAAGCAGGCCCATCTCGGCTAGAACATTTCGAGCTTCGCGGACGACGCGGGATCGGTAGGGTGCACTTTTATACCAATCTGGTGGTAACCCGATCAATGGCCAAGCGGTACAGGAGCACTGCGTACACACAATCACGTTGTGGACCGTCGAAGTGTTCTCAACCGCCCGCATGCGTTTGCCTTCTGGCCCAGAAATGCCAAGCTCGGCTGAAGCACCCGTAGCATCCGCGACAAAGCGCCCGCGAAACGCCGGATCGACCCAGCAGCGAGCAATCACCGCAGCACCGTTCTTCGCAGTGAGGACCTCGATGAACTCGTGAACTACCTCTTCCAACGCCTCAGCGGTCACCAAGTTGCGGGCCACAAGGGCATCTCGCAAGGCTGCAGCGCGCATGGCAACGTCGGCTTCGCGGTCAAGGTCACGGTGTTGAGTGTCCATAACAGGAGCACCGGAGGTTTGAGGCTCACCCAATACCGATGTCATGGCGGCAACTCTGCGCTGATCTCGCCTGCGTGCCGAGCAACAAACGGTTCAAGATATGACTCGAATACTTCGACGATAACGCTATGGTCGGTGGCCAACCCAGAATCCTCGGGCCAAAGCTTGCCTGCATCAAAGATCACCGCATACGTGTGCTCCCGATAGCGCACAGAACTATGTGCACGTACCTCGGGAACGTGAGCCAACCCATAGACTTGTTCGATCTTCCCACGAGCCTTCCGTAAGTACGCAGGGCAACGCGTGTGGCCAGGTGTTGGTCCGGCGACAACACGTACGAGATCGCCCACGGCAAACTTGGCCACTGTGCTCTCGAATTCGGAAAACATCGGGGCTTCCCGTTGAGTGTTTGGGGCTACAGGTCCGGAAAGGGGAACCTTGCCACGGGCCAGTTGCTCAATCTCCGAACGCTCAACGATCCCATCTTCAACCAAAAGCGTCGTCACGCCAGTTAGTAGGCGTTCATAGTATGAACGGGAAAGGTATTGGGAAACTCTCTCAACGCTATGGCGGTATGTGTCGGCGTTATAGGCCCGAAGCCGCCCGATACTCACCATGTTCAAGGCGAACGCCAAACCCTCCCATGCATGATGAAACACCGGCTCATTCTGCTCAACTGTGACCGGCCCGTGCCCCATCACCCCACCGAGATCATGATCACCGTCCATCAGGCGCTGAGCGTGCTTTCACTGACCCTTGCGTTTGGCAGTTACTGAAGCGAGAGCCAAAAGCAGGGCGGGGTTGAACAATTCGGGGTTGTTGACTGCTGCCCGATGATCAGCGTTTACCTCGAACGAGGTTGCACCACTGAGAGCAGCGGCGAGTTTGCGTTGACGCGGCGTCGACACGGTTTGGTCGTGTTGCATGATGACCACCGAAGCGGGGATGCCTGAAGCGCCATCGATACCAAGTTCGCCAATCCAAGCGGTTGCATCAAAACGGCCAATTGCTAAGCCGGCCTGCACAACCAAGGCCGGATCAGTGCGGCCCAACTCATCAAGCATCCAGTTGGGTGTACCGGGTTCTTTGCGGACGAGCAGAAACTTGCCAAGCAGGTTGGTGCGAAATCCCGCAGGCGTGAGTGTGAGGGCGGCAGCGGCGAGGCTCATGCTGGTATCCCAAAGCACTCGCTCTTTACCAGCGGAGCGAAACTTTTCCGAAGTAGCGCACAACACCAGGCCGCCGACTCGTGTGGGATGGCCGTGGGCAACGAGCTGCGCCACTACGCCACCCATGGAGTAGCCAATGGGAATGACCTGATCGATACCAAGTGCTTCGGCCACGGCAATCACATCGTCGGCGCAATCTTCGAGGCGAAAGAAGGCCCGTGGACGCAAACCGCGACCATGTCCACGCATATCAAATGCCACGACCCGATACCGCTCAGCCAAATCGCGATACGTACGAAAGAAGTTTAGGTCAGCAGTTGCACCCCAGCCGTGGAGCAACACCACAGTTGCAAATCCACGCCGGGCCCCGGTATCGCGCACAAACAACTGGCCTCGCCCGGGGAGGTCCAACACGGAACCAGAGGGAAGGCTCGGACCATCAGGCCCCACGTCAAATGAGGCCCACTGACTATCACCGGCAGCAGGCGCCATCTCTGGCCTGTCTTGTATACCGTCGGTGAGCCTTTTATCGACCGACGACCCGGAACGGGGTTGTTGGGGTGAAAACTCCCCTGCAAGTTGAGCTCCGGCAGTTGACAGCGACGGATTCACTAGTCCTTCTTCGACACGCAACCCGGGGTGAATTGAGGCTTTCTTCAAAATTGCCTTGGTCCCTGGTGGTTCCCCAAGCGATGAAGCTATGGCAGCTGACCGACCGCCTCCTGCAACGCTCACGCGGTGCCTCGACCGTAGTGTCCCTGACGTAGTGTCGTTCCCATGGCTAAAACGCTACAAGCTCTCCACTAACGCTAAATCGCAAGGCATGACGGATTGAGAAGGAAGGCTAAAACGCCGTATTGCCAAGGCTGCGGGATAGACCTCGCCGAGAGGTTCTCCTAAACTGGGGGCGTACTTTCTCCCCGTCCCAAGGCTGCGAAGCATGGGTGCAAAGCATGGGTGCGAAGGAAGAACCTCAGGCTGATTGTGCAATGCCTACTTGCAAACGCCAAGTGGGGTGCAGTAGTCAAAATCGGTAAAGACGATCTCGACCGGACGCCCGTTGGCTGGCGGGAGTCCCTGGTACTGCCAAAGATTGATCCTTGCAGTTTCACCTCCGGCAACGGGAACATCCGAACCAAAGTAGCTCCAGGAATCAACAAGCAAATTTCCTACGCGTACCTCGTAGTCGATTCGCCCGGGTGTCCACGTGAACTGAAGCGTTGATAGACCGCCCGGAGTTTGGGTATAGCGGCGGAGGTGCTTTGGTGCCTCCGAAGGCTGCACCACAAATTGAGCCGTGGTGGCGTCAGTGGCGCTCCCCCATTTTGCGACTTCGATGTCGATTTCCCGATTGGCGTACGACGGACTATCGCTCCAAGTAAACAAGCCCAGCACCACGTTTCTGTCGAGGGCGCTTAGATCCGTGATCGTTGTCCAGCGGTAGGTTCCGTATCCGAAAGAACTGGTATTGATGATTTCTGCGGATTGCCAGTTGCCACTGACATTTGTGATTTGTAGGTGCAGATTTCCGGCGTCGTCTACTGTTGCGTTTTTCGCTCCGAACAGGTTGGGTCCCGGTCCAACTGCAGCGCTGCTCGACTTAATTGTCCAACTATGGCCTCCGAAGTTCAACTGGTTGGTAAGTGAACTCGTAAGCGAGGCTGAAGTTGCCTTTTGCGCGTTTTCCGTGGCGGTTGTGTCTGAGGAAATACCGATGGGGCGCGGGGACATTGGTTCACCGAAGTTGTTGCCAGTAGAGTTTCCGTCGGCTGCGACCGAAACAAGGAGTTGATCGGCCGGCTTCGGGGAGGCTGCTTGACGCACCATTGCTTGTTTCGAATCGCCAAACAATGCATTGCGGATTTTGACCACTGTGTATTTGTCGGGTGGGAGACCCGTTATCGAATAGCTGCCGCTCGCGTCGGCGATCACCCCTGAAACATAAGTGCCAACACTGTTGAAGACCATAATTGCCGATTCGGGTATCTGTCCATCGTCACCAGCAAGAGCGCCGTTCTCGTCGACATGTGCGAAGATCTGGCCCGAGAGTTGGCCGGAGTTCGCAGGAGGGTTTTGCTCGCCGAAGTTGACGTTTGGGAGAAAGCTATTCACCGGAAGAAACACGTTTCGATGTTTGTCAGGCAGAGTCGAGGGGTCCCCGTTCCCGATTCGGTCAATCCCATCTACGTATCCGCTAGGTTGCGTTTCCACCACGCTGTACGTGCCCTCGAGAAGAGCATCGAATGAGTAACTGCCGTGAATATCGGTGGTAGTCGTGTCCACCGTTTTGCTTCCAGCATCCAAGAGCGTCACCGTTGCGCGAGCGATCCCGGGTTCGGGTGAGAATCCAAAGGATGCGTCTTGAAGTCCGTTCGGGGTTACGTTGTCCGCGAAGACAGTGCCATGAATGGATGAGTTACCACGTTCCCGGTCTCGGTCCTTTGTTCCCCTTACCACTGCAGGGACCGAGTTGACCCACACGGTTAGCTTGTCGTTCGATGAAGGAATAGTTGGGCTTTCGGAAGCATCGTTGCCGTTTTGCAAACTCGCTGTTCGTGTTCGTTCGACGAAGTATTTGCCAGCGGGTAAGCCTGTGAATGAGTATTCACCGCTTTCCCCAACTGGAGTTTTCGCTATGACGGTGCCCGTGAGATTGCGAAGTTGCACTGTTACGTTGGTGACACC
This sequence comes from Acidimicrobiia bacterium, assembly GCA_043743435.1. Classification (GTDB taxonomy): domain Bacteria; phylum Actinomycetota; class Acidimicrobiia; order Acidimicrobiales; family JANYDT01; genus JANMZO01. Next base: position 17,933 of record JAYTWN010000043.1, on the reverse strand, counting down.
ACTCGTTTGGACGTTGGCGTTCCACTGAAGCACTCCGCTAATTGAACCAGTGGGTTTAGCGAAGTTGTTCTGTTCGCTTCTTTGTCCCGGAGGCAGATTTAGGGCGATGAGATCCTGACTGAGCACGGCCTCAGCGCCTGATTGCTCCGCTGCATTGGGGATGGACTGCTGAATCGAGTAATTCCCTGCAGCCAAATTGTGAAATCGGTAGGATCCCAGTTGGTCTGTTGCAGTGCTAGCGATAACGCTACCGGTGTTACTGATCAACTGGACTGTCACGCCGGCGATCTCTGGATCATTGGCTGGCGCGGTTCCAAGCCGAGAAGTGTTCCTCAGTATCATTCCGGTGATCGAGCCGGGTCGGTCTCCGAAGTTGTTTGCGAAACTTTGATCGACCGCTTCCAAGGCAACAGTGATCATGTCGTTTGCTGATGTCGTTGAGGACGATTCGCTGGACACTATCCCCAGCCCGGGTGTTTCGAGACCATCGAGGTAACCTTCAGGCTGGATTTCGTGAACGGTGTAACGACCGGGATTCAGACCTTTGAACGTATAGCTCCCATCAACGAGTGAACTGGTGCGGGACAGCACGGCCCCAGTCGAATCCAACAGTTCAATGGTCACCGACTCGAGTGGCAGCTCCTCGATGCTCGCCATTCCGTCGTCGTTTGTATCGAGATACACCTTTCCCGAGATACTCGAAAGTTGCGTCTCGCCGAAGTTGTTTTGGACGCTCTGTTCCTCCCGAGAAACAATTACACCTATCTGATCGTTTGCAATAACCTTGGCGCCATTGGTCCCTTCACTTTCCGTGCCGTCGAGGTAACCACTCGGCTGGACTTCGCGTACCGTGTAGGAGCCGCCAGGTACGAGGAACTCGTAGGATCCTTCCGCGGTGGTGGTTTGCGTGGCAATCAGTTGGCCTGAAGCGTTGAGTAATTCTATTTCGACACCTTCTATTCCGAGTTCTTCGAGCGACCTGGACCCGTCCTCGTTGTTGTCCACGTACACGATTCCTGTAATCCGGTTGAGCGCCAAATCGTGGGTGTTCGTGGTGACGGAGGCGTTGCCTCTGACACCCCCCGCACGTTGGGTACCAAGCGGATTGGAACCACTCGTAACGGTTGTGTCAACCATTACAAGTATTGGAGGTGTTGCCGACTCAAGCTGTCGTGCAGCAGGAAGCTTTTGTCTGAACGTCGACTTACCGGGTGAATGGGAAAATGCGGCCGTGACACGGGAAACGCCGGAGCGCTCTGCGATAGTGAATAGCAGCAAGGCGAGTAGGACAAAGATAGAAGCCAGCCGACGAACTTGGGAGTGTGGTTTGGATAGGCCAGTTGACTCTGCGGCAAAGCATCTTTTCTGCAATGCAACTAGATATGTGCGCTCTGGGCGTCGGGTGTTGCTCATACGACCCTTTCTGGTTGGATGCGAACCATTGAGTTCCAATTGCCTAATGATCTTGGCTCCACGATGAGCCTCTTAAAAAGATCGGCAGTGGATGGCGACTCATGATGGATTGCCCGGAAAGATGACTAAATAAACAGGAAATCCTTAGTAACACGAACGAGTGAGTGGGATGTTAAAACTGAGCAAACATTCAGTTTTGATGAGCTACCAGACAACGTCATCACCTCGTTGTCAAACCCGGATCGGATACGACAGTAAGAAGGTAAGAAGTTGCAGATCTGCTCGACCTTACGGGCGCTCGGCAATTGTCTGGAACCGTTCAGGGGCCGAGGGACTGCCTTTCTTGAGATTGTCTGGTTTTTCCCTCAATTAGTTTCAGGAATCCCCTCAAATCTGCGGTGCTAGGGCTCCAGACGGCTTGGAAGCTTGAGAAAAGCGAAACAATTTTGAATTAGCCCTTGATTTACCTGAGGTTTTTCCTGAAGAATATAGGGAGATTCATCACGACGGAAAAGGAAACTTTATGCTCCCACCAGCACCCCACTTAGTAATTTTTGCTTTTGCTGTCAACCCTGCTCACGTGCAAAATATTGATTTGTCAGAACTTGGCGCGATACCAGTTCGATGGATGAGTGACCTTCCGGAAATGATTCGTGAACTGGGAGTTTTAACCCCGGTGTCGCTCATCGTTGTCGGTGACGGAGACAATATTTTTTCGCTACGAATGTGCTACGCCCTTCGCCGGGCTACCGATGTGCCGGTTCACCTGATCTCGGCAACGATGTCGCAATCCGAAGCTGATCTAGCCCGCTCACTCGGGGCTACATCAGTGAACAGCCCAGAGGTTGCCCCACAGGTCATCGCCCAGTTCGTTTTGCACTCCCTTAAACTCACTGGGGAGCAAGGGGTCGTTAGCCCACGGCAATTCATTGAAGTTTCAGGACTAAAGCTGGACTTGGGACGAAGAACAGTGACCATTGATGATGTTGCGGTCAATCTCACCCGCCTTGAGTTCGAACTGCTCACGCTGTTGGTGAGAAGCGCAGGCTCAGTAATTTCGAGAGCAGAGATAGTTGCCAAAATTTGGGGTCTGAATTGGGTCGGCGCAGAGAATGTCCTAGACACCCATCTTGCCCATTTGCGCCGCAAGATTGCCGGAAACGGTTCAGACCAGGCAATTGTCAATGTGCGTGGCGTGGGGTTCTACTTCGAACCAGCAGACTTACGTCAAAAAGCCTCAGCTGCGAACTAGTCCTTGCAGTTTGTAGGTGTTGTTCGGGCGAGACTTGCTCGGCTCAGATCCCTGCGTGCTTTGAACGGGCGAAGAAACCGTTGTCGTTTGAAAAACCGACCGAGCGAGCGCCGAGCAAAGAACATTGAGAATAACCCCAGCAAGGCGATGCCAAGGAGAACAACTTTCCAAAAGGTTTTGTTTAGTCGATCCAACGGGCCGATCCGGGGGACTGCATCGAGGTTGGCTCCAGGTCGTAGCAAGGCTGCCGCAGGCTTTTGGCTCCCGTCTAGTCGCAAGATACCCAGGTTGGTTTGGGGCCCGATCTGCCAGGGAAACTTGGATCCTGGCGGTCCATGTTGTAGATCGTGGAGGGTCCAAGCCATAGTCGAATTGATATTTTCGTCTTGAGCCACGGTCAGGAAATCGGCATAATAGGCCGCTTGTTCGAGTTCCGTGTGACCGCCCGGGAACGCGGAGTCCCAAGTGGGTAGACCGTATTCGCCAATCATGATGGGTCGCCCCCCGGTAGTTGCGCGCAAGTTTTCGATGACTTTGCGAAGGCCGTTAACTGGTAGGTACCAATGGAAGTTGACCACGTCGACGAGGTTAGACATTGCTGGGTCCGATGCGCTCTGGGCAGTAGCCCACCCAATAGTGATTGGTGTTTTTGGGTCAAGGCTCCGCACGGTCGAGGTCATATGGGCAAGCCAGGCGCGAACTTCGAGTCTGGTGGCATAGATCCCGTCGTCGCGATCCGGTTCGTTTTTGATGTCCCACATAGCCAATGCTGGGTGGTCTTTCAATCGGGCAATCACGGTTTGCAAGTGGAGATCGTCGCCGGGCCAGCGCACGGGCCGATGATCCACTCGACCATCGAAGAGGGTAATCACCACCCGTAGTTTTCGAGCGGCTGCTAAATCCAGCAAACGTTCTACTTCGCTTAATCGCTGTTCCTTTGGATTCTCTCCCCCAAAGTCATAGAAGGGAACGAAAATGCGAACGCTGTCCAGTCCAAGCTTGGCGATCGTGTCGAAATCCTTGGCGACGACTCGTTCATCGAAGTTGGTCCACTGCCTATCGAAGGGCGTGTCACGAGGTTCGTAGTTGATGCCATTGAGTGATGTCGGCGCCTGTACCCTCTCATTGGGCTTGGGACTGATGGCAACACGGGTTCCGAGGTCGGTGGTTGTCCTCGACGTTTCACCACCAAGCCGGCGAAGATGTCGTATGCGCCAATAGCTATTTTCTAGGGTGAGAACAACGTCAAACTGCTCGTCGGTTTCCATCAACATGTCACCACTTTGAGACCCAACGACGCGCACGAAACGCGAGCGGTGGTCACGAATCCCGGCAATGCTGCCATCATTGGACAAGAAACGTAGCTCTAGGCGATGGCCGAGCGACCACATTGGTGATGCCTCGGATCGTGGCACAGCGAAAACAGCAGCTTTGGCTGGCCCAATCAACCAGGCATCAACCGGATCCCGATCGCCGTACATGGCGTATCGTCCGATTGCGGTCCAGGCGCGAATGTAAGAAGCCTCAATGGTGCGACGAGTAGCTACATCAAGTCGACGGGTACCCTTCCATTGATCGGGCATCCACGTGGTGAGCCGATCAGCATCGGGGGCGATCTCGGTATCCCCGTGGAATGCTTCTTCGACAAGCGCACCGCTAGACGCTGTGGTGATGACCTTCGAAGCAATCAACAACAGGCCCAACGCTCCCAGTATGCCAATGAGAGCGAGAAATGGGAACAAAAGTTGTTTAAACCGTTGCTTGATCATCCGTTGCCCCCAGCATCGACATTACCAATCACCGGGATTTGTGACACTGTTGTGTCGGTAGTGGTACGAAGGATATCGGTTCGGCTCGCCTCTACGACTTTGTCGTTCCTTCCAACGCCACCAGTGTCAACCAATGATTCGCTGGGGAGAAGTCGTACGATTCGGTCATAACCAAGAACGCTCACCCGAACGTCGATCGTGCCTCGCAGCCCAGTCGTAGGCTCACGTATGATTGCCGAGGCGGCCACTAGTTCTACTGAACGAACAATTTTGCCACCCTCCGAACCAGTGAAGGTGACCTGGGCACGCGTTCCATCTTTTACGTAGGCATCGTGGTCGCCAATTACCGGTCCAATCCGCGCCGTGACGAGGTGATCACTCCGCTCAAGACGAATAGCAATGTTGGTTGTGGCTGGTTGAAATTTGAGTTCCAGCGGCGACGAAGTAGTTCCAAGAGCCCAACTTGTAAAGGTAACCGTAGATGGTGACGAGGGTGCTTCAAACACGAGCTCAGCAACACCGTTGAGGGTCTTGGAAGTTTGACGAGAACGGCCCTGCGGTCCATCCCAGGTGAAGATAACCGCCGTGCCATCGTCAAAAAGGTTGCCGTGAACATCTCTCAACGGTGAGGTGGAAACCTGAACGAGGGTAAAGCCGTCGGCAACGGGAAGCAGCTTTGGTCCAGTGAGCGTGAAAGCATCAGGGGTCGAAGGAGTCTCGCGGAGCGTGTTCGAACGACCGAATTGGCCCGACGAGCGAGTGCTTGCCTGCGCGTTTCCCGCCTCAAAATGGGCGTTGAACTCGCGCCATGCAAGGAGCCCTTCAACGGTGGAGATTTTTCGAGTTGTTGTTCCATCCGGGTGATCGAAAGTGAAATCCACCGGGGTGCCGTTTTCCGCAACGTTTCCCAGAACGTCCATTGGAAACGTCACAGCCATGGTGAGATCAATACCGTCGGCAATTATGGATCGCGGCCCGATGATCGGGTCAACGATATTGCTCATGGGACCAGGTTTGATGACCATGGTCGCCGAGCTAACCCGGTTTCCAGCACGGGCAAACAGACTCACCGTTCCTGCCAAACGCGTTGCATCGGAATCGAGCGAAAATTGTGCCTTACCGTTGACGGGTATTGCTTGTGTGGACACCGATCCAGCAGAACCAAGCACGACTAGCGAAACTTGTTTCGTAGATCCTGTCTGGCGAACAACGATGTTGGTTGGCGTGCCGGCCTGGATAATCGCCGGGTGATCAATGCTAAGCGCGCGTTGATCGTCATCAAGAGGAGCGTTTTTCGCGGTGGTTTGCTCTGGAGCACGTGGCCCTGAAGAACCTACCAAAAGGGCAACGGTGACTACGATAGTGATTCCAGTGCCGGCTAAGACTTTTCGTTGCCCTTGGCGTACGCCAGGATTGAGCATCCGGTCGAGTCGTTTGGCTCGGTGCCTGCCGAGCACGTCCATCAGAGCCCACCACCCTCTCGGGCATAGGCTGTTGCCTGAATGCTTACCGCCGAGAAGTCGCTTCCCACGGGAAGTGTCAGCATTGGCGGTGGCCCTTTCATCAGACCAGTTGTTGTCCCGGCAGTGTCAGCGTGGCCAACTGTAGGGATGTCAACGCGCTTGATCCCCGTCATCGATGCAACGGGAATGCGTATGGGAACAGACCATTGGGGTCGGATGCTCTGTGCGAGATACTCCGAAGTCACCCAAGAAAGTTCCCCTTTTTGGTCGAAGTAGCTGAACAACAACATGGGCACCGATGCCTCGACGGTGCTGTCATTACGAAGCGTACCTACGATAAATTTTGTGCCATCACGATCTGTCTGGATGTCAAGATTGTTGAGTTGCAAACCGCGCCGAGATTCCCGCCCCAGCACAACTGCCCGAGCGTATACGTCGGTCGTGGCTGGGTTCACTCCATCGGGAAGTTGAAGGGGAGTGATCACGCTGGGGTCAAACTCGATCGGTCCAGTTTGATGAATCGGAATTGCCACAACTGGCTGCGTGTTTTCCTTCGTAGCTTTTTTGCCAAGAAATTCGGCATTGGCAGCGGTGGTACCCGCGGTACTTTCAAAATCAATGCGAAACGGTGTCGACTCGCCGGGCAAAATCTTGTGCAGAGTGATTTGCGCTGCATCGTAGGTAGCGAGAAGCTTCGAGTTGCTATCTCGTAGTTGGGCAGTGATTGTGACGTCGGCGGGATCAACATCGATATTGATGACCCGACCGATCACCATCCATTGCTCGCCTCGTCGAAGCGTTCTCGTGTCACCAATCCATAGGCGAGGACGGTCAAGCACATCGGGTCGAGCCGTTGGCCCAGCCTCGAAGGTTCTCAGTGCGGCTTGGAGGTTGAGCGTGTAATCGAGCGCCGGTCGCTCCGCAAACTGGTCGATTGGTTGCCGGAGATCTGGACGCCCAATACGGATTTTCCACGCACCGTTACGACGGACGGTAGTGATGAAATTTGTTCGCGGGAATTTCTTCAGCGCGGTTTCGTAGTTGATGTCGGCCCGAACCGTTGCTTGCTCCCCTGCCCGATCAACCACTGTTGTTTTGATGCTGCGCATTTTCGAAAATGATGCGACCAATCCGCCGTCGATAGAGAGATCAATATTGAACTCCTCGTACGTTGGTCTCGTTTGAGGATCGAGCATTTCGTAGGCTTGTGGAAACCGGCGAAGGTCGAGGTGATCGTAGTAATCGGCGACCATGGCTGCGGGCCCGGGTGGAATAACTTGGGTTCTAAAGGTTGGAGCAATAACCAGCGCCGCAACGGCAAACAAGGTGAGGGTTGCGGTTACCTGGGCTACCCGGGGGACTGAGCGCTTGAGTACCGGCTTAAGACGCGAGCCTTTCGGAAACTCTTTCGCCTCAAGAAGCGTCAGTTGTTCAATTTGGGAGGTCTGGTTAAAAAGGAATCGGTCAACCCACTTAGCAAAGGTGCCCAATGGAGTCCACCACAGTGCTCTACGTCCAAGCCTGACCATTGCCCGCAACAGTTGCGGTACCGGTTGCCCAACCCACGTCCAAAGCAACACAAGAATGGCAAAAGTGATGGCCGACATGGGCAGAACGCCCCACATTCGTCTTTGCCACAGCGGAATTTCGCGGTTTGGATCATCACCGCTCAGTGGGGTCACGTCGGATTTTTCCCATACTGCGACGCCGTTTTGGAGCGTTCCAATTTGATGCCATCCCGTGAAATGAAGCAGGGGATCGTAAAACTGGTCGTTAGAGAAAACGAATTTGAGACTGTAACGGCCTGGCACTGAAAGAAACTGTTGCAAGCTACCAATACCGGGCACGCCCGAGTACTTCGCTCCTTCAAGGCGTTCAATCGGTCGAGAAGTAAGTTCGGGTAATCGCCGAGCAGAGTGATAGTTGCCGTCGACGGTTTGTGCGGTCATCTGTGCACTTACCCAAGCCATTTGGTCGCCGAACCCGAGGAGAAGATAGCGCCAACGCCAGTGCTCATCCTTTTCCATAAACGACTTAACTGGACTGGGATCAAGCGCCGCCGGTTGGAACTTACGGTAGTGGGTCAAGTTCGCAGCAAACAACGTGAACAGAACAAACACTATGGCGAGCACTGCTCGAAAGGCTACGGAAAGCCGTCGACCAAAAATGAGCCGTATCGTCGCTGCGAGGTGACCGTTCATGAGTGACTCGACCATTCGACCCAGCAACGGCAAGATGGCGATACTGGCCCAAAAGGTGAAGCGGTCGAGGGTCAAAATGTCGTAAGCCGCCCCTAGCAACAGCTTGGGATAGGGAGTGGTTCCGCCGGTGCCAAGAAACGCTAAGCCGGTCAGGGAAAGGGCTAACGGCCAGGCTTTCGATGTGATTCCCCTCACAATCGCGTAGGGCAACGCTAGGAGGGCTAGTCCCCACGGAATGAGGAAGAACACCAGACCCGCGTTGGTGTTAACCAGGAAACTGTCGCGGCTGGCGTGGGGAATTGAGATTTGGGTGATGGGGTCACTCGCCGACCACAACCAATACGGAAGAACAACGATAATTAGCGCTACACAAAGTAGCCCGCCATAAAGACCAGCGCGCATACCAGGCCCCACGATTCGTCTGAGCCGCCGGGCGCCAAGAGCCGAAATCGTGCTCCTTGTGACCCGTACTCGTCGGCTTGGGGGTTCATCGGGTAAAGGCATTCGCAAACGTTCGACAACGGCAAAAACCAGAACGGGGCCAACGAAAAACACCGAACCAAACAAGGTAGTGACATGATGCCCGGCGGTACATGCTGCGGTACAGGCGATACCTGCGAGGAGCGAGCGGAGGCCGCCGTCGCGAACCCAACGGTAAGCGAAGGGCAATGACTGTAGAAGGAATCCGAGCGAGAACGTAGTAGGCAGCTGGCCAAAAACGTGGACCGTTTCGGCAATGGCCGGTGACAATGCCAACAAGATGGCCGCCCAGCCAGCAGCTCGGTCGGAGACCCACAGCCGTGACCACCGGTACACCCCAATGGTGAGATTCAACAGTGCGAAAAACTGCACGACCACAAAACCCGCACGAAGTCCAATGAGGTTGGAGAGCAACGCAATGGATTGATGGGTACCGGGCGGATAAGAAACCGTGCTGAATCCCGTATACCAACGAGTGTCCCAACTAGACCACCACCATCGGCGGTAGTGATCGGCGAAAAAGATATGCACCCATGCGTCATAGGTACGCTGATAGCTGCCTTGAAGAAGGAGTCCGCCATGGAAAACAACCACGATAAGCAGGGCCACGAGTAGCAGGAGGTGGTGGTCGGCCCATACTTTCGCGCTGCGGCGAATAGGTTGAGGTGAAACGTTGTCGTATGGCTGGTCGCTGGTCCTTGGTTGCACCTGGAAGCTTGTCGCAGAGCCCCGCATCGTGCCCTTACCCCGTTTGCCTGGCCTTCGGAAAACTACTTTTCGAGCAACCACAGTTCGGATAGCCGCTGTTTGCACAGCCACGGTTTGGAACAGTGGCGCACGGTTCCGGGATTTTCTAACGGGCAACGGTTGATTGCGAGGAGACCAAATTCGGGGCGACTGTGCAACGTCTTGCCCCGCTTCGCTCACTCGACGTATCAATCCGGAAAGGCCCACAGTCTTTCGTCGGCATGTTGCGCGCAAAACTGAACCATCATTCCGTTTTCATCGTAGGACTTGTGCCTGCGCCACAGCGGTTAGGTGGAGCTCTTCCGCGCGCGACTTAGGCAACGCTACGGCGCTGCGACAGCAAGGCTGAGGCGCTGCTATCACAACGCTGAGGCGGTGCGGAGGCGTGCGAAAAGTTCATAAAGGTCTTGTTGGGTGATTCGGCTGTTAAAGATCGGCTCGCTGAGAAACGCCGCAATGACTACATGATCAGCGGGGGAGTACTCGAGCGAACCACTTCCTCCGTTGTGGCCGATGGAAGTAAACACTTTCCTGCCCGCGGAATCGAGGCTACACGGGCATACTGGCCAAGCACCCAAGCCAACTGACCAGTCGTTATTGACGTTGACGATCTCAGCGCTTGCTTGTTGAGAAACAACTGTTCGGTCTCTGTACAACGCAGCACCCCACGTAACAAGGTCAGCCGTGGTGCTCCTGACTCCGCCAGTCGAGAAGCCAATCCATCCCTCGATTGGCGTTTCGTCGACGATGGTGTTGGTAAGGCCGAAAGGCTCGAAGAACCGCTTCTCCAGCTGTGCTTTGTAGCTGTCACCTCCAGCTTGTTCGCTAAGTAGACCTAGGGTTAGGTAGCCGCTAGACGAGTAGCCAGAATTCGTTCCTGGAGGCCAAAGTAGCTTTTGTTTTGCGGCGAGGGACACGGCTTGTGCGGGCGTAAGGCTGATGCTCGGGTTGGCGAGGTATTCCGGTGTGTCTTGGTAGGTGGAAAGACCGCTTGCGTGTTGCAAAAGTTGACGAGGAGTGATCCCGGTACCCTTCGGGAAGGTTGGGACAGCTCTAAGCGTAGGTATTGGAGCATCAAGGGATATTTTGCCTTCGTCGGCGAGGGACAGAGTAAGCGCCGAGGTAAACGTTTTCGTGATCGAGGTAACGTCCATCTGATCTTTTGGGCCCAGCGTTCCACTCCCGGCATTCCAAAGAGTGCCGTCGGGTCTTCCTAAGGCAATAGTGACGCCAGAAACGTTCATCTCTTTCATCCACTTCTCAAGCGTTGCTTGCAATTTGCTCGCGGTTGCTGGGGGCATATCAGCCCAGCGGGGTGTCGATCCCAACCGTATTGGCGATTGCGTGGGAGTTGCCTTGGGTTTTGCGGGTCCGGCTTCAGGCTTAGCGACCCTCGTAACGACGGGCGAGGCGAGCTGAGTATGAGGCGCAATTTGGGTCGGCGTATTTGCAGGCGTGCGGACCTTGCCTCCAGCCAATGCTGCTTCAGGTGCGGAACTCCCCGGTTCAACGGTCCCGTCGCCCTGCTGGATTTCGGTGGGTGAGTTGGCCTTGGCTGTGGTGCTGGCGGTGCTTTTGGCGCTTCGGGTCTTGGGTTTCTGGTCCGCGGTGCTCTCAGGGTTCTGGGTCGCGGTGGTGCTTTCGGTTTTTTGGGTCGCGGTGCTCTCAGGGTTTTGGGTCGCGGTGGCGTTTTCGATTTTTTGGTCCGCGGCGCTTTCGGTGTTCTGGGTGGTAGGGCCAGGCGTGGCAAACACGGCCGTGTCCGGTCGAGCGGAAGGCGCAGGTGGACGTCCCTTTGAGACAGAAGTTTTGGTCCTGGCCGAAAGGTCAGTAGTTGGGGCACCCTGTAGTCGGCTGGTAGTGGTCAGGGGCGCTACGGCGATGAGTGCCATGGCGGTGCCAAATCCAAAAAAGCCCGTCAGCAGCGGGGACCTCTTAGGTTTGGGGGCGCTGACTAGCTTTGCTCGTGATTGTTGTTCTGCCCCCGTTTCTCGCTGGATCCCACCTGCCCCAACCAGGCCATGAACATCGTTCGACCATATAATAAGCGCGCGTACTACATGGATCGCACGGTGAGCGAAGGTCCTAGGCGAGGGAAGAACAAAGGGAAGCGGTAGTGGCCAAAGACGGGCTTTGCGGCCAGCAGAAACATCTTCAGCCCATCCAAAGATTGCAGCAAACAAAGGGATCAGCACAACAACGATGGGAATTACCAAGAGCCGCGTGGCGTGTGGTGCAAATCGGTTGAGGATGTAGTCTGCGCACACAATAGTTGTGGTGTGCCACAAGTACACCGTAAGTGAACGTTGGGTAAGCCAGCGGATTACGGGACCAAGGATTGGTGTGGTTGGTCCCTTCGCCAGCACGTTTTCTAGCGCTAAGAAAATGCAGAGCCACGTTGCCCCAACGAGGAAGTGGGCCGGATAGGAGTTGTTGACTACATTGCCGATCAGGGGCTGTGTTACACACCAAACTGCCGCACAGATGCCAGCAATGAATCCCCATTCAATTCGAGCACTGGTACTTAACGAACGAAATGCTCCTTCACGATGACGAAAACCAAGGAGCAAAAACACGGAATAGAGAGCGAAATCGCCGGTGTACCAACGCCACGTCGCAAATCCGGGCGGGGTGGAATGTGGGTGACGGATGAAGAACTCTGTAGCGAGTACCACCACGATTGGGGGTACGAACACTGCGTTGCCGTATCGTCGAAGTGCCGATCGCAACATCGGCGCGGCGAGTAACAGCCAAAGAAAGGCGCGGAGGAACCACAAAGGTTGGGAGAGCCAGCCCGCTTCCCAAACACTCCCTTTGGGGTCGACGAGAGGCACAATCCACCCAAGCAGCTTGGTTGGGCTCAAGGCCGTGTCTGCACGACCAGTGACCGCCCGACTGAGGGCCATAACTGAAATCACGAAAGCACCGAACAGCCAAAAGGGAATCAGCAATCGTTTTAGACGATCACCAAGCACCGTGCGGGAATCACGACGGTCTAGCGATGCACCAAGCAAGGAACCGGCAACGAAGAACATCGTTGGCATAGATGCAACAACGAACGACAGTATTGGAGAGCCGAAAGCATGCCAAAACACCACCCGAATCGTGGCAATGGCCCGAATCGTATCGAGAAACCCTTCTCTCGGCGTCGTCGGCTTCGGCTCGCGAGACGCGGTGGCCTCGTGAGACGCGCTGGGACGGGAGACCGGCGTAGTCATTGGAGTGGGCGAATAGTGAAGTCGTCGAATTTGATTTTGGCTTGAGACGAGATGAGCCCGGCAGTGCCCCCCTTTTTGGTGGGGGCGAATTCACCGATGCGAGCATCGTTTAAGAAAACCACTGCAGAGGTTCTCCGAACTTCGACCTTGAGTACAACGCCCGCGGCCTGATCCACCGGTGCCAAGATCTTCGCTCCACCATCGAACACGTACACACCTCCCAAGTCGAAGTGCCCCCAGCGGAGGTATGTTGAGGAACTGGTTAAGTCGATGATCGTCGCCCCGTTACGCTTGCCCGGGGCTTGCTGGAAGAGCAGAAGGCCACCGTTGATGTCACCCTCGATAGCCGCAAGTTTGACACTTGCAGTAAAGTCTGTAGGCAGAATATCGGTGTACTGACTAATAAAATCGAACCCGGAATTGTCAACTTGTTGGTACGAGCCACTAAGAAACTTCCATTGCCCAGACATTGGTGTCCACTTGGCGCTGGCTTTATCGAATCCTTCGAGCACTTCGGTGCTGGCTGTGGCTTGTTGAGAAGCCACGGGAGGTGTCGTTGTCGTTTCGGCGGTCGCGACCACTGGTGCTGTCAAGGCTGGTGGGGCTGTTTCGGCGTTGGCGGTGTCTGGGTTTACTGGCGGGGTGTTGGCGTTGTCGGCGTTGTCGGATTTGTCGGTAGTGTCGGGATTATCAGCGTTGCTAGCAAAGTCGACCTTGGCCGAATATGAATCGATTGGAGATACATCGGACGATGCCGAGTTGAACGTGGCAGAGTCGAGCGTGGCAGGGTCAAGCGTCGCGGGGTCTTTGGAGATCGCGCTTGCGAGACGGTAACTGGTTATATCGGGGACCGAACCGGTGGGTAAAACGATTGTTCGAGCAAAGCCCCCGGATCCGGGGGATTGGACCAGCACAACGATGCGATCGTTAGGAAGTTCAGCACCAATACGTACGGCTATTGGTGCAATACTAGTTGACCACCATTGCGATAGTGCATCAGCGGGAACACCACTCACGGTTAGGGAAATGACAATTCCCACACCGGGAACATAGGAACCAACTACACGTGTTGCGTTGGTCGTATCGCTAAGTAGACGCACGAGATCCTCAGTAAGCAGGGAGGCGCTTGGCGAAGTCGTAAACGTTCCCAGCCCGCTGTTGGCCGATCTGACGCCCATGGCTTTCAGCCCGATCACACCTATGCCGAGGGTGACAACTGCGGCGAGGAGAATACGCCGCATTTTTGTCGCCCGGTCAGCCACGGCAAGGGACGGCACCGGCGGAGCGCTGAGCTGACTATCAGGAGGTTCTGTCGGTTGAGATAAGGGAGACTCGGGCTGTTGGGGAACGCGAACGATCCTTTGAGGAGGCAAAGGATCAACAATTTTCTGGGGCACGGGAATTTGCGTTCGATCATCCGGCTGCTGAGTTTGAAGTGCCTCAAACGACGGGTCGTGGATGTGAGCCACGTCGCTTGTCATGGTCATGGCGCTCCAAAGCGCGAACCGACCGGTATCAGCGCACCGACTGCCCAAAGTGGCGAAAGGGGCACCAGGCCCCGAAGACAAGCAATCAGATCGGAGGATAGAAAAGGTTTCGTGAGGTAGCCATCCACCAGGCTTGCACGGTCATCCTCAAGATCTTGAAAATCCGCGAATCCCGTTACCAGAACCAGGCGTTGGATTCTGTCTCGGTCGCAGCGGTCGAGTAAGTCAAGCCCATGACCGTCTGGTAATTCGTAGTCAACGAGAACCAAATCAAACGGATCGCGAACAATGGCGCTCACCGCATTCTCGACTGTACCCACATCAACTACGTGTGCATCTTGTTTGATCAGCGTATGACCAATGATCCGCCGCCACAGTGGGTCATCATCGAGGACCAGTACGCGTAGAGCGTTAGGGTCCATATTCACGAAACTTTTTCCCTCATGGTGAATACTTCATCGAATTTACTCAACCGGAAAACTCGCATCGCATCATTATCTGAGGGTCGCAATATTTCGAAAGTCGCTCCAGTTGCGTGAGCATCGCGCATAGCTTTTACCAAAGCCGCTAAACCCACCGAGTCAACAAAAGTGGCTTCGGAAAGGTCGGCAACAAGATGTTGGCAGCCTGTAGCTATCTGCGTATCGAATTCGGCTCGCAACGCGGGGCTGACAACGGCATCGAGGCGCCCAGTGACTGCCACCGTTACAGTCACAGTTGAAACAGTCTGTACACGTACTTGTATTCCGCCGTCGGTGGTGATCATTGAACTGGTCCTTTTTGCGCGTGATTGTGAAGAGGTGAGGGTGATTCGATTTCCTGGGGGACTGGGAACGAAAGGTCCCAACGATTTCCCGCGGAAGACTGGCCGTAACGAAGACTGGAAGTAAGTTGTCGGGTGATCATCAGCCCGTAGCCACGGATCGATGGGTTGGCCGGATCGGGTTCGCTGATTTCTGCCGGATCGAAACCCTCGCCGTTATCCGTAATGGTCACATTGATGAAACACTCCGACTCCCCAATTTCTAAAGAAATTGGTCCAGGCGTGTGGTGATAGGCGTGCTCAACAATGTTGACGCAAATCTCGTGGACAGCGAGTTCAATTTTGCTGGCTTCGCTTCTCGCCGTCACTTCGCTGAGCAGTCCACTCAACACCGTGTTGAGCCACGGGCCGATTTCTCGAAGGGTAAGGAGTTCAGCGCAATCCATGTCCAATCTCTGCGCGTTGTGTTTCATTGGTAAATCCTCTTGAACGTTGATTGTGCCCGCAGGTTTGGTGAAGTTGAGGGGCGAAGCACCAACACGGTTTGGTCGTCGCTGCGAGGCTGATCTCCAGCATGGACATTTACGGCGCTAAGAACACTGTTTGCTAGGTCCTCGGCATTTTGACGCGAAGTAATGAGCGCGGCAACTGCAGCTTCTCCAAACATGGCACCACAAGGGTTTTCCTGCTCAGAAAGACCATCAGAGCCCACGAAGAGAGCGTCTCCCGGCGCAAGTATGACATCGAAGGGGCTGTTGGCCTTGGGGAGAGTGACGCCAACAGGTGGGGTCATTGGAGAGACCGCGCTCACGACTGAATTGCACCACAAAAGTACGGGAGAGTGGCCCGCATTTACCAACGACAGGTGCACATTTCCCGTAGTGGGGTCGGCTACCGCGGTACCTACGAGCATGGTGATAAACCGGTGACTGCCCAGCAAAAGCGAGTCAAGTCCGCGGGCAATGTCGATGAGGAGGTCCATCGCGGAATCGCCCCGGTTGCGGCTGAAAACGAGATTTGAGACCGTAATTGCGTTCGTCATCAAAATTGCGGCGGGAAGCCCTTTCCCGGTTACGTCACCTACCGCAAAGCGCAGTACTCCTTCGTGCACTACCGCGGTGTAGAAATCTCCGCCCACCAATCGTGCTGGTTTGGTTCTTGCGAAATAGTTGATACCCGGTGCCTGGGGAAGTATTGCGGGCAAGACATCGGCCGCCAGCTTGGCCGCAGTGGCGTGCTCTCCCTCCACGACGGCTTGGGAGAGTGCTGATTCGTGTAAGGCAACTACCCGCAACGATGCGGCAAGGGTGCCGGCGAGCGCGTCCATGATTTTTCGTTCGGGAGTACCAAAAGCAAGGTCTGGCCGGCCAACGGCCAAGATGTATTCGATGTCTCCTACGAGGAAACGGTTCAGTAAGGAATACCATGTATCTTTATGAATTGACCTGGCGAATTTCGAAACGCCAAGAGCACTTTGGGCAAGATCGAGAAGCCACTGTTGTTGGGTCGTCGCAATGTTGTCGACCGTTTTGCCTGGATCGCCACGTTGAACGTCAACGAAGCCTGAGCTGCTGACAATTGCCGCTACTTGGGTGTCAAGCAGTTGTAATCCGTGAGTGAGCATTGTGGTGATTGTTTGTCCATGATCGAGAACGTCAATAGTCAGGCGCGCAAGTTCGTAAAGCCGAAGTTGCCGATCATTTGCCTGGGTGAGCGCTTCGGCGAGATCGGCGATTTCTTGCTCACGAAGCTCAACTAACTTCGCCAGTTCTACGATTGCTTCGATTGCGGGGAGATCTTCGCCCCAAACGCTCACACTGATGTTGGTTCCAAGCGACGAATGAAATTGGGGTTCGCCGACGGGTGACCCAAACGCCATGGACCGCCGCCCCGAAGTGAGCTCTACTGCCCGCACGCCATCAACGCTGATTAGGCGGCTAGCAACTGCTTCGAAAATGGATGGCGGACTGCTGGACATCGATACGGTGTTTCTGCGAGAAAGTGCAGGATGGGAGTGATTTATACCGGGAGTAGGGCAAGGGTAAAGAACGAGGCCAGGCGCGTTACTTCAAGAATCACCCGAACCGGGTCCGAAGGGGATCGCAAGGTCAGCGTTCCTCCGATGGAGTCCAATAAGCGATGCGCGCGTACTAATTCTGCAAGGGCGGTGGAGTCGATGAAATTCACCTCGGCGAGTTCCACGTCCACGTTGGTGGCACCGTCAGCCAATGCAGATTCAAACACCTTTTGAAAAAATGGTGATTCATGAGCGTCAAACCGACCGGTGGGCCGCAAGACTGTTCGATCCAAAAGTACCTCGATGTGAAGTTTCATGGTCTTGTTCCTATTTTGTTTGGTTGGAGAGTTGGAGAGGGAGTTGGGCTTGAATGTGGTTTGGTTCGAGGGAGTAACGTCCACGAAGATCGTTGTAGCGAATTTTGCAGAGGTCGACCATGAAGGACAGCGAAACCTTTGTTGCATCAACCTTGGAGCCCGGCGCGTCGATCCAGTCAACGGGGACCTCAATGGTTCGATAACCCACTTTGGAAGCGAGGTAAAGCAGCTCTAGGTCGAACGAAAAACCATCCATTAACTGACGGCCAAACAAATCGAGAGCTACATCGCGCCGGAAAAGTTTGAAACCACACTGGGTATCTTTGACCTTTATCCGAAAGCCGAATCGAACAACGATGTGGAGTCCCTTGCTGATGGCCTGACGCAGGAGTGACTTTTTGGTTTCTTCGGCGCTCAACTCTGCCCGTGAACCCACGGCAATTCCAAACTGACCGTTATTTACCGGGCCGAGCAACATTTCGAACTGTTCGATTGGTGTCGATTGATCGGCGTCGGCGAAGAGAATGAAGTCTCCGCGGGCTGCCATTACCCCTCGTCTTACTGCTTTGCCCTTTCCCCCGTTTTGTTCGGCAACGAGTACCGTCATGTTGACTAGTTCGAGTTCCTTCAACAGTTGTACGGTGTTGTCTTTGGACCCATCGTCGGCAACGATTAGCTCCCAGGGTTCGGTTCTTCCACTCATGTAGGCAGCGATTGCCCCAACCGTTGGAAGAATCCTTTCGGCTTCGTTGTATGCGGGGATCACTACGGAGATACGGGGAACTGTGGTGAGTGGTTCTTTGGCC
>JAYTWN010000042.1:0-19967 GCA_043743435.1 Acidimicrobiia bacterium | reverse complement strand
CCCAGGAACTCGCGACCTTGGAGGAGTGGTTTGGCTCTCCCGGCCCGCACCTGGGATTGGTTTGGGGAAGGCGACGGGTTGGCAAAACGGCCCTCTTACGCGAATTTGCAAGCACCAAGCGAGCACTCATCCACGTTGGAGCTTCCAGGCCTCTGGGCTCACAGTTGGAACACTTTGCCCGGCAGTTGGCTGCCCTGCCCGGAATTTCCGAGCGGTTACTCCGTCGACCGCTTCGATCGTGGGATGACGTATTCGATGCGCTGATCGAGTTGGCCGAACGGGAGCCTCTGCTGGTAATTCTTGACGAGTTTCCTGAGCTCCTTCATTCTTCTCCCGAACTCCCGAGCCTGCTACGAGCACGCTGGGAAGAACTGGGTGAAAACTCGAAGCTTCGATTCGTGCTCTGCGGGTCTGCGGTTCGAACAATGGAGTCACTTCAAGAACTCCGGGCTCCGTTGTACGGGCGCTTCGATCTGAACCTTCTCGTGCACCCATTTCGTCCGCACGAAGCAGCACTCATGTTGCCTCACCTAAAATCTGCGGATCGGGCGATGGTTTGGGGTCTCCTCGGTGGCATTCCTCTGTATCTTTCGATGTGGGATCAGGATGCATCAATCAAGGCGAACCTTCTCGAACTTGTCGCGAGCCCTGGAGCACGCCTACTCATTGAGGGAGAACTGCTCGTAGATACCGAAGGTGACTCTGGAGGACTCGGACGGCGAGTGCTTTTTGCCGTCGCCGCAGGCAATACAAAACACAACGAGATCGCCGACGCAATCGGCGCTGATCCAACCCGCACGCTTGAGCGACTCGTAAAGTTGCGGATGTTGGAACGAATTGTTCCGGTGCTCGAAGACCCGCGAAAAACACGTAAGCGTGTCTATCAAATTGCCGACAATTTCCTGAGATTCTGGTTAGGCAACGTCGACCGACTTCGAACGGATATCGAGATCGGCGTTGGTCGAACCGCTGTGAACGTTCTCGTCGCGGGCCTTGATGATTTGATGGGAGTCGCATGGGAGGAAGCAACACGCTCGCACCTCCGCCTGCTTGCCGACCGTGGAGAATTCGGTTCCGAAGTAGTTGCCGTCGGCCGTCAATGGCAAGACAACATCGCGGAAATTGACGGAATGGTTCTCGCCGGTCGAAACCGAAAAGTTGTTGCCGTCGCCGAAGCAAAATGGAAAAAATCTGCCGATGGAGCCGCAATGGCACGAGAGCTTCAAAGCAAACTTCATAGGCTCGACCTGCCTACAGAAAACATTCGAATGATCGTTTCCGCACGCGAAACCGTCACAAACAACGCCGATATTCTCGCCCTCACCGCGAATGAAATTTTCGGATAGCCAACCCGTTCTGTTCAACGTCCTCCGCCGAGGTCGAGGGGCATCGCTTAGCTGGCCGATGACGCTTCCGCCCAAGACAAATCAGCATCGAGCAACGCTGACTTGATCACATCGAGGCGCTCCGGAGATCCTGGAAGTCCAGGCCGCCTCGCTGAGTCCGAAGTAAACCAACGATGTTGCGCCATTGCCGATTGGAGACTTCTCCACCATCGCGGCACCAGGACATCTTGCGAAGGATCTGGTCTTCGACCGACGTTACCCAAAGCTCGGCTCTCGGCGGACCAACATCAAGCAGCGACGTTCAAGTTGACGACGATCCAGCAAACTGTCGCCGACGACGAAGACGTCGATCTTGAGCCCCGTCGTATTGCTAATTAGGTTAAAAGAAGAGAGCGCTTCGATCGATGCCCGAGCAGAATCCAGCGGGACATAGAACACAGCGCTGGTTGCCTCGATGATTCGTTCGAGTCCAACGGGGTCAAGCTTCACGGACTTGATCACATCCAAGTCGAAAATCGCTCCCCCTATGGCACCAACAATACCCCCAAGAAGAGCCGTGTGGTAGCGTAAAGGTACCGAATAGGTACTACTGTGCAACCATGTCGATCCAGATTGCATTAAGGCTCCCCGAGACTGTCGTCGAATACATTGACGCTCAGGTTGAGGCAGGGCGTGCAAAAAGTCGCTCCGATGTCGTTGCCCGATTCGTTGAACGCGATCGGCGCCGTGAACGCGCTGCGAGTGACGTTGAAATACTTCTCGCCGGACGCCAAACCCAAGCGGTTGACGATCTCGATGACATGGCCAGAGCAGCCTCGGTCACAGCGCTGGACATTAACTAATGCGCCCGATTCACATTGCTCAACTCGACAAAGCTCGCCCAGTTCTTGTCCTCACCCGAGAAGTAGCGCGCCCAGTGCTTCGAAACGTCACGGTAGCGCCAATCACGACCAACGTCCGACGCCTCGCCGTGGAGGTGCCAGTGGGCTCAAGGAACGGACTAGGCGAGCGGTCGGTTGTAAGTTGCGACAACGTACAAACCATTCCAGTCGAATCCCTTGGTCGTCTCGTCGGCTATCTCTTCGACGACGAGGAGTCACTCCTCACGGAAGCAATTCTTGCCGCCTTCGATCTCACCTAATTACTGGCCCCTAACGAGCCCGGACGAATGAGATTTGTCCCCAGGTGGTCACACCACTTGCGGAAGTGAGCGGCGCTCCCCCGGTGGGTCGGAGCGGTCAGCAGTTATTCGATTTGCATGTGGGCGTTCAGATTTGCCATGCGATCGAAGTAACGCTCACGATTTGGCTCGCGCAGCCACGGCAACGAACCAAATTTCTAGATTTAGAAATCCGAAGCCGTCTCTAATTCGGCCTCGCGCTTTCTTCGCAGCTCAACCCCAACAGTTACCTAACCTGTCGGAATCAGCGCACTCTAGAAATCCTCCAGCCAAATTTTGTCAGACCCTGCTTGTAGGTTGGTGGTCATGAGTGGCAAGCAGGCTGAGAGCATCGACAGAACGAGCAGAAAAACGCGATGAGCAAGATTAAGACGGTGTTTCGGTGTTCCAGCTGTGGGGCGGGGGCGGCGAAGTGGGCGGGGCGGTGTGCGAGTTGTGGTGATTGGAACACCATGGCCGAGGAACTCGATGGGCCTGCGGGTGCGCCAAGGGTTTTTTCGCCTTCGGAACCGGCGAGTTTGCTGAAGGATATTGATCCAACGGGGTGGCAGGCCAAGCCAACAGGAATTGAAGAAATGGACCGCGTGCTCGGCGGAGGGTTCGTGCCTGGATCGGCAACGCTGTTGGGTGGAGAACCGGGTATTGGTAAGTCCACATTGCTTTTGCAGTTGCTGCTATCCCTGGCCAAGGGCGGCACAAAATGCTTGATGATCTCCGGCGAAGAATCCCGTCAGCAGATACGGCTTCGGGCAGCGCGGCTTGGTGATCTGCCCGACAACGTGTGGCTGGCCTCGGAATCCAGCCTCCCAGCAGTACTCGGCCACATTGGTGACGTGAAGCCCGATGTCGTGGTGATCGATTCGATTCAAACCATGCACGATCCGGCGTTGGCTTCTGCTCCGGGAAGTGTCGGCCAGGTGCGGGAGTGCGCCCATGTGCTGGTTCGTGAAGCCAAGGCTCATGGCATCACCACGATTCTCGTTGGGCACGTAACCAAAGATGGTGGGTTGGCTGGGCCGCGAGTGTTGGAACACCTCGTCGATACTGTGTTGTCCTTTGATGGCGACCGACATCATGCACTTCGATTACTCCGTGCCGTGAAGCATCGTTTCGGGGCGACGGGTGAGCTCGGCCTGTTCGAGATGCTCGAAGCTGGGCTGATTGGCGTGGCGGATCCGGGTGCGTTGTTCTTGAGTGATCGTCAGCATGGGGCTTCGGGTTCGATTGTGACCCCAATTATGGAAGGTGCTCGTCCGCTGCTGGTGGAAACCCAAGCGCTGGTGATGGGCTCACCAATGCCGATGCCACGCAGGACCGGCCAAGGGGTCGACAACAACCGTTTGGCGCTGCTGCTTGCGGTGTTGGAGCAACGGGCCGGTATTCAGATTTCTGGTTGCGAGGTGTATGCGAGCGCAATCGGTGGCGTGAAACTCAGCGAACCGGCTGCCGACTTAGGACTGGCGTTGGCGCTGGCTTCCGCATTCAGTGAGGTGGCGATCCCGTCCGATGTTGTGGCGATGGGCGAGATTGGTTTGGCTGGAGAAGTGCGGGCGGTTGCTCATGCGCAACGTCGTTTGGCTGAAGCAGCACGTTTGGGTTTCAAAACCGCAGTTGTTCCCGCAAGTACCCCCGATCCTGGTTTGGGACCGAACGTGAAAATGACGTTGATTCGGGTGGGCACGTTGGCCGAGGCGGTCAAAAAGTTTGATCTGCACGGTGGAGTGGGCGGCACCAAGGTGAAAACCTTCAACGGCGGAGGGAGCGGCGGAGGCAACGGCGGCAGTGGGAATGGCGGCAGTGGGAATGGCGGCAGCGGCGGGGAGCAAAGGGGTAAGAAGAGCCAGCCGTGGTTTGACAAGAAGTCGAAATCCGGCGGCCCACCTTCTGACAACTATGACGTTTCGCAGGATCGCAATGAGCTTTGGGATCCGTTTGAAAACGATTAGTAACGACTATGCCCACGTACTAATTGTGCCTGTCGGCGGGCGTGAAGTGTCAAAGAGTTCACAGCCCGCGACCCCTTTCCGTGACAATGGGGCGGCTACGGTAAAGCCATGAGTGCGCGGTCATCCAAGAATCTCCTCAGTGCGCTGCGTTTGGTGGCCCCGGGTACTCCGCTTCGTGAAGGGCTCGACCGGATTTTGCTTTCGAAGATGGGGGCATTGGTGGTCGTCGGCGACTCACCCGATGTTTTAGCCATCTGTTCCGGTGGGTTCCTGCTCGACGCCGAGTTTTCCCCGCAACGGCTGAGCGAACTAGCAAAAATGGACGGCGCCATCATCTTGTCAACCGACGGCAGCCGCATTGCTCGAGCCAACGTGCACCTGCTTCCCGATGTTGGTATGCCCACGACGGAAACCGGCACCCGACACCGCACCGCAGAACGAACGGCCCGCAGTGTTGGATCGCCGGTCATCAGCGTGAGCGAAGAAATGTCGGTCATCGCCGTGTACCGGGGTGGCGAGAAACGCCAAGTTGAACCTGTCGACCAAATCATGCGCCGAAGCACGCAAGCCATATCCACGTTGGAGAAATTTCGTCAACGAATGGATACCGTGCTGGCGGAATTGTCGCAGCACGAAGTTGACAATCATGTGACGGTCCGGGATGTGGCAGCAGCATTTCAACGCTGCGAGATGGTGCGCAGGCTTGGTGAAGAAGTCGATACCTTGGTTGTTGAGTTGGGCGACGAGGGCCGCTTAGCCAATCTGCAACAACAAGAATCGCTCGAAGGAGTAGAACGCGAACTGGATTTGTTGCGTCGCGATTATGGAGTTAAACCACCCAAGGGCAGAACCATCGACGAAGCCCTAAGCAGACTTACGACCGAGGATCTCGGCGATCTTGCACTCGTAGCGCGATCGCTAGGTGTGGCCGATCAGTCACCAACCGCGCTGCAACAACTGCTCCATCCTAGGGGTCACCGCCTCCTTGCGAGAGTGCCACGACTGAGTGATCAAATCATCGATCACGTAGCCGAACACTTTGGGAATCTCGCGCTGCTGCTCAAGGCGACGGCCACCAAACTCACCGAAGTGGAAAGCGTAGGAGAAGTACGTGCACGTGCTATTCGCGATGGCTTAACTCGCGTTGTAGAAAACACGCAAACAAATACTCGGAACCGGTAACCTTCTTTTGACCGGGCCAGGAAACTCAAACAGCATCGAACCGAAGAAACTTCAAAGAGCGCCAAATCAACCAAAGAATTACGATGCGCGGTTGGTCATCTTGCGGCGCTCGAGGATCCGGTACGTGCGGTCACGCTGCTCCAACCAACCCAGGCGAACAAATGCAGCAATGGCCTTGTTCACTCGCTCACGGGAAGCGCCGATCATGCCAGCCAGTTCTTCCTGCGTAATGGGCAACGTGAACTCATCCGAGCCACCGGCAATATCGAGCAAGCGCTTGGCGGTCCGTCCGGTTACATCGAGAAACACCGAATCGGCGATCGCCTCATTGGCTTCCCGCAAACGACGAGCCAACAGGCCAATCACATTCCACAAGGCCTTGGCATCGGATTCAAACATGGCCCGCAACGGTTTAAACGGCACGGCCACCACTTCGGAGGTTTCCAAAGCACGAGCTCCAGCAGAGCGTCCCGAGTCATCAAACAGGGCCATTTCGCCAAACAGGTCAGCCGGGCCCATAAGTGCCAGGACCGATTCACGGCCGTCGATGGACTTATTGGAGATAGCTATTCGGCCAGCTGAGACGATGTAAAGATGATCCGCAGCGTCGGATTCGGCGAAGATCGGATCTCCGCGATGATAGGTGCCCGAGGTCGCCACCGAGGCGAGTTCCACGAGCATCTCGTCGGTAAAACCGCCAAAGAATTCGATTGAGCGCAGAAATTCCGGAGTCGTAGCCACGACATGAGGCTATCGGTCTTCTGAGGCCCCTGCTGTGACCGAGGTTACAGAACCTGTTTTCCGATACAAACGAGCACTTTCAACGAATAAAGCCCCAACGTGGAGCACCAACGCGAAAAAGGTTCACCACCGAAACAGACACCGTCAGGAGCAGGGCAAAGGGTCAGAACCCCGGAAATACAGTGAAGTGCAGTTCGGAACGGCGAACCCAGGCTCGCGCAGTGGGGAAACTCGGCCAACAGAGCCCTCTCCGGACAAGTCCCCTGAGCCAGAAACTGCCAAGAATCCTGCCAAAATCGGGAGCGAACGGCTACTGGGTATCCCTTGGTACAATTGTGAGCCACATTTTCGGGGGTAAGCCCCCGCAAGCTGCTCCAGGAGTGCCAATGCCATTCGAAGTCGGCGACAAAGTCGTCTACCCCCATCATGGCGCAGCCACGATTGAACGTCGGGAAACCCGCACGTTTAACGGTGAAGAGAAGGAATATCTTGTTCTTCGCCTTGCCTATGGTGACCTTACGTTGTCGGTTCCGTCCGAGAATGCAGACAAGGTCGGCCTTCGCGATGTCATCAACGATGAAGAGGTTGAGGAAGTGTTCGCCGTGCTTCGCAAGAAGGAAGCCCGCATGCCCACGAACTGGTCACGCCGATTCAAGAACCACGTTGAGAAGCTCAAGTCGGGCGACATTTACCAAGTTGCCGAAGTGGTTCGTAACCTTTCGATCCGCGACAAGGACAAGGGTCTTTCCGCTGGCGAGAAGCGCATGTTGGTGAAAGCCCGCCAGATTTTGGTTTCGGAGCTCACCTTTGCCTGCAACGTAAACGAAGAAGAAGCCGAAGCAAAACTTACCGAGGCTTTGGTCTAAACCTCGCAGCACCGTCTGCTCCCGCTGCGTTTCCGGACCCAGCGGGTTGCAAACGGTCCTTTGCGCCGGGTTTGTACCGAGAAGGATCCAATGACCAACCATCGTTGGAACTCCCTTCCCACCTCACCCACAATCGCCAACCAAACCGAGCCGAACGAAGTTTGGGTAATCGTCGTTGCCGCTGGCTCAGGTTCCCGTTACGGCGGGCCCAAGCATTTCGAGCTACTCGCCGGTGAACGGGTCATCGATTGGTCGATTGCCGCGGCTTCCTTGTGTGCCGACGGGGTTGTTGTCGTTGTGGCGGCCAATTCCGATTTGGACGAAATCCTTGGCGAACTCCAAGTGCATCCCAAGATCCGCTTCGTAGTGCACGGTGGTGCATCGCGTTCCGCTTCGGTTCGCAATGGTCTCGCTGCGGTTCCCGAATCGGCAGCAGTCATCGTGGTCCATGATGCCGCAAGACCGCTAGCTTCACCGCAGCTGTTTACCGACGCGGTCCAAGCCATTCGTGATGGGGCCGGTGCTGCTGTCACGGCAATCCCTGTCGTAGATACTATTAAGCGCACAGATGGATCGCGAATTACTGCCACGGTTGATCGCTCAGATCTGGTCGCCGTGCAAACCCCACAAGCCTTCAATGCCGCGCTTCTTCGCCAAGCTCATGCCATCGGTTCCGATGCCACCGACGATGCCGGTTTAGTTGAAGCACTCGGCGCCACCGTGGTGACTGTTCCCGGCGACGTGCGAAACCTAAAACTCACGACCCCCGAAGATTTGATCGTCCTCGAAGCATTCGCCGACGAAATGGGAGAGAACAAGTGAGCGGGATTCCGGAATTTCGGGTTGGGCAAGGATTCGATGTTCATCCGTTCAGCGATGATGCAACTCGTCCGCTGATATTGGGTGGCGTGGTGATCGAAGGTTCCGCTGGGCTCATAGGCCATTCCGATGCCGACGCTATTTGCCATGCCATTACCGATGCTCTTCTCGGCGCTGCTGATCTCGGTGATATCGGTCAGCATTTTCCCGATACCGATCCAGTT
Source organism: Acidimicrobiia bacterium (assembly GCA_043743435.1). Classification (GTDB taxonomy): domain Bacteria; phylum Actinomycetota; class Acidimicrobiia; order Acidimicrobiales; family JANYDT01; genus JANMZO01. The sequence goes on along the minus strand of JAYTWN010000042.1, from coordinate 11,663 downwards.
TGGAAGGGTGCCGACAGTATGCGCATCCTGGCTGCAACCGTGGCCTTAGTGGTGGCCGACGGGTGGCAAATCGCAAATGTGGACGCCACAGTGGTGTTGGAAGTGCCAAAACTCTCACCCCACAAAGACGCTATGCGTGCGAAGCTTTCCGCCACGATTGGGGCACCCGTCAGCGTAAAAGCTAAGCGCGCAGAGAAACTCGGCGCACTCGGTCGGCGAGAAGGTATCGCTTGCTTTGCCGTCGCACTGCTTCTGCGCCCTACCCCAAAACTGATTCTGTAAGACCAGCAACTCCCAGCAACCCCCAGCAACCCCCAAAACTGATTCTGTAAGACCAGCAACCCCCAGCAACCCCCAGCAACACAGTCGCATCAGCGAACTCAAGAACATTGAAGGCAGCATGCTCAAAGGGCTTGCCGCTACCGTCAGGTACCAAACGAAGGAAACATCATGGCTAAAGACCCGAGCAGCAAACGACCGGGAACGGGAACCAAACGCGGACAGCTAGGAGCTAGAGGTGGATTCGCCGGTGGGGAGTCGCGAGGAACCGGTAGTCGTTTCGGCACCGGCGGCCCGGGTTCGGGCCCCCAAGCCCCACGTGGGTTCGGCGGAGGAGCCAGTTCGGGCGGATCAAGTCGTGCCGGGTATGGTGGAGGAGACTCCCGTGGTGAAGGACGCCCGGGTGGATTTGGCGGAGGTGGAGGTGGCGGCGGTTTTGGCGGCTCCAACAACAGCCCGAGCGACGGACCGCCAAAATCCCGCGGTGCAGCTGGCGGCGGACGTGCCGGATTTGCCGCTCGTGCCCGGGCCCGTGGTGTCGATCTTGGTGGCGGACGCGACAACGGACCCAAGGCTGGCGCCCCACTGAGCCGCACCCAACGCGCTCGGGCTCGGGATCAGAACATCCCCATGGCTCGTGAGGCGTACACCCCAGGTGAGCGGCCAGAACGCACCAGTTTGGACAAAACGTTCGGTTCCCGTCTGGGCACCCCACAGCCTCGCAGCACCGGTCCGCGCACGTCGATGATGTCCACCACCGGCCCGCGTGGTTTGGGTGGCGAGCTGGTCGAAGGCCGCCAGGCGGTTCGTGAGTTGCTGATGGCTGGCAAGCGCCGCGTGCGAGACGTGTGGATGGCGGAGGGTACCGACGATTCGCCCATCCTCGCCGAAATCGAAGCCCTGGCCGCCGAAGCCCGCATCACCGTCCGCAAAGTTTCCCGCGACCAGTTGCATCGCGAGGCCCATACCGAAACCCCGCAGGGTGTTTTGGCCCATGCCGCCGAAATCAAAGACGTCCCCATCGATTCGCTGTTCAAACTGGCCGATGGTCGCGCCCCATTCATCGTGGCCGTCGATTCGCTGACGGATCCGCAAAACCTCGGTGCGTTGTTGCGTAGTGCCGAGGGGGCTGGCGTTACCGGCGTCATTTTGCCCCGCCACCGAAATGTGCACATCACCCCGTCGGTCACCAAAGCCGCAGCTGGGGCCATTGAGCGCATCCCCATGGCTATCGTCGGCGGGCTGCCTGCAGCGATGTTGGCGGCCAAGAACGATCACAATGCCTGGTTCGTAGGTCTCGATGCCGACGGTCCTTCGACCATTTATGACCTAGCTCACCTGTCCGATGTGCCCTTGGTAGTGGTCGTCGGTGCCGAAGGTTCTGGCCTTTCTCGCCTGGTTGCTGCCCGGTGCGACACCATTGCCTCGATCCCGTTGCGCGGCGCACTGTCCTCGCTCAACGCCTCAGCCGCCGGTGCCATTGCCATGTTCGAGCTCGGCCGTCACCGCCCCCTGCCCAACCCAACCGCTACGTCGTAATTGCCCTCCTGGGTTCGAGGGAGCTTCGGTTGTGTCTTTGGGGGCTTTCTCGAACCGTTTTGGTTGACGAGCGCCCCCGAAGCGAGGCTTGAATGTTCTCTCGCACCCGTTCCTCAGTTAGGTCTGGACTCCAGTCGGCAGCATGATCACAGTTCTGAACGAAGGACAGTGCAACACCGAGGTTAAGGCCGTGGAGGAAAGCGAAATCGTTTCGATGATTGCGTCGCGACATCAATTTGATCTTTGACGGCTCTGCCACAGTTCGGGCCAGTTGAGTTTGTAGATATGGATAAGCGCAGAGCCGCTACCACGCTGGTCCTAGCGGCGAGCGGCTCACCGCTATAGTGAAAGCGTCGTTTCGGCGACAACCCAGCCGGGTTAGCTCAGGGGTAGAGCAGCTGATTTGTAATCAGCAGGTCGTCAGTTCAAATCTGACACTCGGCTCCAGCGTTTTATCAGCGAGACCCGGTTGACAGGGCAAAGTCCCCGGACCCGCATTTCTGCGGCTCCGGGGCTTTGTTATCCGGGGACCTTTTCCCACGCTGGCGGGCCAGATTCCGGCCCACAAGGAAGGGGCTTTGAACCAACCCAAAGGCGCATCAAGCGAACCAAAGCGTGTTTCCAAGGCTGAGATCAGCCCCAAACGTCAGACTCAGAACGGACAAAGAGGAGCTGCTCCAGGAGCAGGCAGGGCCAGGGTTGCCGTGAGCCCCGAGGTGTCAAGGTTGTAGGAAGCTCCGGTGACATCGTTTGCCTGGTTTACGAGGTTTCCACAGGCCTTCACCACAACTTGAATGGTGATCGTGCACGACGTTGCTGACGGATTTAGTTGTGCACCGCTCACGATCAACTTCGATGGTGCAGTCCCTAGGTTCGCAGTTCCACCACAGTTGTTCACCACGTTGGAATACGTTCCCGACGCCAACACGGGAAGAACATCAGTGAACCCGAGCGCACCCCATGTCCCCGGTGTCGGCGTATTGGTAAGCATGAAGGTAAGCGTGCTTATGTAACCAGCCGGTCCGAGAACCGGGGCGGAAAAGGACTTGGTCGCTTTCGGACACACGAACGGTTGCTGGGTTGCCGGGTCTTTGCATCCCGACGATCCGCTCCCGTTCGGAATCGTTGTTGACGTGGCTGACGTGGTTGACGTGGCTGACGTGGTTGACGTGGTTGAGCTTGTGGTTGAGGTCGTTGTCGTTGTCACGCACGTCGGAGTGAAGCCTCCCGTGCTCAGCGTTGCGTTTACCCCGCTGGCATCGAGGTTGGTTAAACCGCTGACGTTGCCCGAGAGGTTCTTGTATTGAGTGCATGCACTGAGCCCCGCGGCCTGCATGGTGATCGTGCATGATGACTGACCAGAAGCAAGCACTGCTCCGCTAACGGTCAGGGTCGCAGACGTGCCCGCCGTGGTGACGACAGCCGTTCCTCCACACGTGCTTACGATACTCCCACTAACCACACTGCCGACCAATAACCCAGCAGGGAAATTATCAACAAAGGACATTCCCGACTGAGCAGGATTGCCTGAAGTGTTCGTAATCGTAAAGGTCAGCGTACTTACCGTGCTGAGGGGAGTAAACGTTGGATTGAACGCCTTCGTAAGTTTCGGGAGGGCGGCAACGGCACACTGCTGCGCGCCGACAGCCGATGCAACGGTGAACGATGAGTTGAGGCCAGAAGTATCAACTCCGCTGGCGCCTGAAACGTTGCTGGCTCCGTTGGTATAGGTCGCACAGGTGGAGGTGACCCCTTGCAACGTGATGGTGCACGAGCCGGTGGGCGTGGCGATCACAGCCCCGCTGACCACGAGCACATTGCCCGTCAAGGTTGCCGTTCCTCCGCAGCTGTTACTAGCAGGGCCTGAGTAGGTAACGCCCAAAGGCAACGAGTCGGTGAAGTTGATTCCGGCGTTGGTGCCACCCTGACCCGTAATGGTAAAAGTCAGCGTGGTGGGTGAACCAGGGAAGACGTTGGCCGGTGAGAACGATTTGGTCGCTCTGGGCAGTGCCCCATTGCCGTTACCCGTGTTGCCCGTGCATCCAGCAGTGGGAATGTTCAGTGTGGCATCGAGGGCGTCGGTGCCAACTTTGACAGCGCCAGTCACGTCGGTGTGGACATTGTTGTACGTGGCACACGCCGTGCCGCGGACTTCGATGACGATCTTGCAACTTGGAGTGTTTGCAGCCAGAGCGGCTTGGGTGAGCTGAAGGCTTGGATTCGTTGGATTGTTGTTCAGCACCGTATTGGGTGACGATGCGCAGTCGTTGAATTGAATTGGTCCGTAGTTCAAACCTGGAGGCAGCTGATCGGTGAACGCCATGGGTGACACCGCAGGCTGGTAACTCAAGTTGTAAATGATGAACGTAAGTAAACTTACTTGTCCGGGTGCAACGCTTGACGGGTTGAACGATTTGGTCGCTAACGGCCAGGCTAAGGTTGCTTGGGCTGGTGCGGTCAAGGTAGAAGGATCCTTGTAGTAGTAACCGGGGGTCGGGCCGACGGCACTGGCCACATTGGTACCCGTCCACGGAATGGTGAGCGGTGCCGTTGTCGTGAACTTGATAGTTGCGCTTTGGCCTGCTCCGAGGTTCGAGACCGTGAGGCCCGCCCCAAAGAATGCTGCGCTGCACGGAGCCACCTTGCCGGGTGTACACAGAAACCCGGTTGGAACACCAACACCAGGAGGAAGCACATCTTTCACCTTGAATCCACCAATTGGTCCAGAAGGTCCGTTATTGATGACGGTGATCGTCCACGTAATTGAGCCGCCGGGTAGAACCTGAGTGGGATTCGCAGTCTTCTGCACTGTCACGTTGCGACACAGCGGCAAGCGCTTCTTCGCCGAGGCCTGCAAGAGTTGCAGCGGTGTTTGCGGAGTAAAGGGAGTGGTGCTGGGGTTGTAGGCCGGGTCAATATCGGCCATGGCGGCGTTGATCAGATAGGGCGCTCCGGTTGACTGGCAGAGCGGGTCGCTAGGTGATGGCGCTCCAAAGCTCACCGAATATGTACACGTAAGTGTACTTAGTGGACCAAAGGTGGCGTTCGAGCCGGTGATGATTTGCGAGCCCTGCCAACCTGGAGCTGCTGCGTAACTTACGGGCACTACCAATGGCCCTGGGTTGTACGTCCACGAGCCACTTCCAATCGTCCACATACAAACCGGGGCACTATGGGTTACGGGGACGGTTGGGTAGGTGTTGCTGTCGATGTGCATGACATCCCAAACCGTTCCCATCTGCACGGCGTAGGGCGCGGTATTGATCCAGCGGACCTTGTAGGTGCCAATGGTTGGGCCGAAGCCAGGAAGCGGTGAGTTTGGATTTACTCCTGGCGACCATTGCTTGAGTACCTTCAATTGGCACTTTGGCAGCGGAGGCATCACGACCGTGACATTCGATACCACGGTGGTGTTTACTGCAGGAGACGACAGAATCTTGCCCTTCATTTTGAAGGTATTCACGATTGGCGTTGGTTGTCCACCAACGCTGCATGAGGCTTTGTAGGTGGCGTCGTAGCTGATGGTGACGGTTGCACCTGACGGCACCAAAACTTTGGCTTGAGGAAACACGTTTTCAAACAGTTTGCGTGGTGCCGATCCAATGAAGGTCTGCGGATTGGGTAGAACAACGGTGTTGGCACACGTCGAGGTGCAACTCCATGCTCCGATCGAGGCGCTAAAGGTGGTTACCGCTGGCGCAGGGGTCGACACATGGTCGTTGAACCGGAACTCCATTGGTGAAGGAGCGGTGTTGGTAACGGTCACCACGTAGGGAATCGTCTGACCCCAAGCGGGTGCTGGCGGATTCGGAGCGGTTTTAGAAACCGTTATGGGCGACGGTGGACAAACCGTTGGCAGTCCAGTGATGGTGATCGGTGCATTCGAGGTGTTGTTGGAAAGATTGCTATCAGGAAAGTTGCCGCTGCCATTTCCATTTCGTAAGTATGCAGAGTTTTGAATCGACGGTGGAGTGTTGGCACATTGGTCAAACGTTTCGTAGAGAACGTCATAGGTGATGGTGATGGATTCGCCAACCTTGAGCACTCCCGTTGCGGTGAGCCCATTTGCAGAGAACAGATCGACCGAGGTGTTGGCATCAAGCGCATAGGGCACGGTGGGCCAAGCAGGAGCGCCAAAACAGCCCGAAGCGTTCGTAGTTGGGGTGCAGGTAAAGGCCGACCAGGTGGCTTCAACGTCGGTCGTTGTGTTGTTGGAGATTTTGTCGAGCACCGAGACAAAGGTTGAGATGGGCACATCAATGCTGGAGTTGTTGGTGATAACGATCTTGTAGTTGACCGTCCCTCCGTTGGGGATCGAGTTGGGGGTTGCTGTTTTTACCACTCCGAGGTCTTGCACGGGCGGAATCGGCACGATGGTGACGGCGACCGAAGCTGGTGTCGACGGAGGCGAAGTTATCCCGTTGTTCTTGGTAGTCGCTGTTGCCGTGTTGACCTTTGGGCCGGTGGTGGTAAATGTTCCAGTGATGTAGAGGATGACCTTTCCGGGGTTCGTGGTCGACGTGAATGGCCCGTAGATGTCATTGGTGGGATCGCAGCTGCCGATAGCTGGCGCCTGGACTAGGGGACCGTTTGTCCCAACGCTCACCGTCAAGTCACCGACATACGCTGCGCAGCCTGTGGCCACAAAACCTGGAGGAAGAGCGTCGGTGATGGCAACGTCGGCCGACAGTGCCGTTCCAGAGTTGACGGTAATAACGTAGGTGTACTGAACATTTACTGATGCGGTGGTCACGTTGGCGAAGGTGGTCGAAAGGTTAGGCACCGTCGACGGCAAGCCTCCCGCGATGAGGTACTTATTGACCGCTGGAGGGGCCACCGCCTGCGCTTGCGCCTCACGAGCTGGGAATACTTGCGTCACAAAGAGAGCGATCGTTAACAGCACGAGCGATCCGGCAAGGTTGCGGAGTTTCCCGCGGGATAGGAACAAAAACAGAGACATATGATCCTCAGGAAAGAAGCCAACAAAAACCAAACAGTTACCAGCGAACAACCAACCTGCGTGGCCGTTTCTGTACGGTTCGAACAGAGCGGCTAGGACCTCAGCTACGCAAGAAAACATTCAAGGCAGCTCCGAAGTACGCAGACATCCTTTACCGTAACGATTCGTCCCGCAAATTGGACCTAGGAAAACTCCTAGTTTTTGGGGCAGGGTTTGGGACTCCTTTCCACTACGGAGGGTGAGAAACGCCAATTGGCTGGTCAACCCCCGTTAGGATTGTGGGATTAGCTTTTCGGTCGGTCTTTGCGATCGCTTTTTGCTGTTGAGCTGCGGTACACGGAGAACATCCGCGAGAGGAAGTGTCGTCATGGCAAATACACGCCAATCAAACGAACCTGGGTACAACAACCGATCCGTCGGTGGTGGGCTGTTGCGCGGCGGATTGCTGCTTCTCGTCGCCGTTGTTGTTGGAGCAGTTCTGCTGCAACAAACCAAAGAGGGACCCAAGCTTGCCATTACCCCGTCGGCCACGGTCACCACCACGACCATTGCCGTTGATACCGGCTTAGAAGTGACGCCCACCCCTGATCCGGCCGATCCCTCGGCCACCCCAACGGCTACGGCACTACCGCTCCGTGCTCAGGCATTGGTCAAGGTGTTGGTAGTAAACGGTTCGGGCGTCAATCGTGCGGCAGCCCGAGTTCGTGCTTCAATGGCCAGCACCGGCTACAACTTGCTCCAAGCCACCGACGCCACCGCCAGCAACCTGGCCGACTCCGTGTTCTTCAACCCAGGATTTGAAGGCGAAGCTCGCCAAATTGCGACGCTTCTCGGCGAAATCGACACAGCGACCAACATCCTTCCCATTACTAGCCCTCTGCCCATCAAGCCTCCCGCTGCCACCAGCGATGTCGTGGTCATCGTTGGTCCGAAGCTTCAGGTCAAGTATCAGTCACAGCAACTCGGAACTGGAACTGTTGCCGGCACACCAGTTGCGGGGGCCAGCACCGGCGGAGCAAGCACGGTTCGGACCGGTACAAAAAAGAAGCGCACCACAACGACCGCTGCTTCGGCCACTGGTAGAGCCCGTGGAACAACCAGGACCAAAACAACCAAAGCTCCTGCCGCCGAAGCTGCTGCCACTCAGGCCGCTGCCGAGCCCGCAGCAGCTAATCCAGCCCCGGCCGTTGACGCCACCCCCGCACGAGTTCCCGTTGGAGCGCCTACTAACTAACCGTCTAACCGTCAGCCAGCCCGGTTCGGTTTGTCACGATTTGGGCTCAAACTTGCTTGCACCATCGTCGTGGTCGAGCATCTTCGTGGCGAGCATCGTCGTGGGCGAGCAGAACGGCGCTTACAAAGATGGCCGGCCGACTTAGTTGATCGGGGTTGGCGCCGGATCGCCTCGAAGAACGGCAAGGGTGTTACTGGCCGCCAACGTAGCCATGGCAGTGCGTGTTTCTACCGTGGCTGAACCAAGGTGAGGAATGAGCACCACGTCATTGCGATCGAGCAAACCTTCGTGGATTTCGGGTTCCTTCTCGAACACGTCGAGTCCGGCACCGGCAATTTGGCCAAGTTCTAAAGCGTGCACCAACGCTGCCTCGTCAACAATTGGTCCGCGGGCCGTATTGATCAGATAGGCCGACGGTTTCATTGCAGCCAATTGCTCTGCTCCAATCAAATGGTGCGTGGCCGGCGAGTAGGGGCAGTGCACCGAAACAATGTCGCTGGTGGCGAGCAACTCTTCCATGGACAGCCGTTCGCATTGAAGCTCGTCGGCCAAAGCATCGGAGATGGCGTTGCGGTTTGTGTAAGCGATGGTCATCCCAAATGCTCGGGCTCGGCGTGCCGTGGCCGCTCCAATGGCTCCCATACCAATAATCCCCAACCGACGGCCTTTGATGCTGGTGCCCAGCAGGTAAAACATGCCCCACTGCCAAGGTTCCCGGGAGCGGATGATGCGCTCGCCCTCAGCCAGGCGACGCGTGGTCATAAGAATCAGCGATAGGGCGATATCGGCGGTGGCATCGGTAAGTACACCCGGGGTGTTGGTGGCCTTCACGCCGTGGGCGGTGCAGGCGGGAATGTCAATGTTGTTGTAACCGACCGCCACATTCGAGACAACCTTGAGTTGTGGGCCAGCGGTGGTCAGCAACTCGTCGTCGATCTTTTCCGTAAGCAAACTTACGATGGCTTCGGCGCCGACGACCCTACGCAACAGTTCTTCCCGCGATATCGGCGTGGGCTCATCCCAGGCAACAAGATCATGCCCATCATCAGTGAGCATACGAATTCCGTCGGCGGGAATACGACCGGTGACGACAATGCGAGCCATCAGGCTGCCTCGATCCAGTTCTTCAGTTTGCCGAGCCCTTCAGTGATTTCTTCACCGTTGATCCCTGAGTATGCAAAGCGTACATAGTTTTGCGTTTCGCCGGCCTGGGGGCGCCCAAAGTGACGGCGGGTACAGAACGAAACACCAGTGTTATGCAGCGCAGCGGTGGCGAACTCGCCTACGTCAGTGAAGCCCATGTTGTTCATGGTGGCGGTCACGTCGGCGAACAGGTAGAAGGTGGCTTCCGGGCGGGGAACCACAATTCCCTTGGTGGACTGCAACATATCAACCGCAGCATCCCGACGGCTGCGCAACACATCGATCATGGCCAGCGCTTCAGTTTGATCACCACGAATACCTTCAACGCCAGCGTGCTGAACGAAGTGCGTCGTGCAGCTTTCGTCGTTGGTGTTGAGCTTGGCGATGGCATCGGCAATAGGCAAAGGCGCGATGGCAGCCCCCAAACGCCAACCGGTCATGGCGAACTTTTTGGAGAAGGTATACAGAATCACTGTGCGCTCTTGCATGCCGGGGAGCGAGGCAATTGATTTTGACGATCCGGAGTAGCGCATCTCGAAGTACGCCTCATCGGAGAGCACCCAGAGGTTGTTAGCGATGGCCAACTCCGCGATGGCTTCGCGTTCGACGTCGGTGGATTCGCAGCCCAATGGGTTCTGTAGATCGTTGTAGAAAATTGCTTTGGTTTTCGGGGTAATAAGTGAACGTATTTGTTCGATGTCGATGGAGAATCCGGTGGCAGTGGGAAGGTAACGGTAGGCCTTGGCCACTCCGCCGAAGTACTCAATCTGGCTTTCATAGATCGGGTAGCCCGGATTGGGGTAGAGCACTTCGTCGCCCGGGTTCATGACGGTCTGAATGAATTTGGTGATGACGGGTTTGCCACCGGTCTGCACCACCACGTTGCCCGGGGCGTAACTCAGTCCTCGACGGGCGCCAACGTCATCGGCCAAGGCCTCACGAAGCGGGGCGATTCCTGCCGCAGCGCAGTAACCCGTCTTTCCATCGTCAATCGCTGCGTTCATGGCTCGCACCACATTGGAAGGAGTCGGCAGATTGAGATCACCCAGATGGAACGGATAAACCTTGTTTCCTTTCGCCGCCCATTCGGCTGCCGCCATGGAAACCGCAAAGGCCGTCTCGGTTCCCAAATTCTCCAAACGTGTTGCTAACGCCACGGTATCTCCTTGATATATCACCGGATTTACAAAGTGTAAACCTGTGACACCGGTTCCGTCGAGTTTTGGTTGAAAGGTTTCGGGTGGATTAGCGAATCCGTCCAACTTCTCTGAGAAGCCGGCTCCATCTACCCTCGACGCCTCTATGGCACACTCGTCTACGTGACGTCGAGCGCTTCTTCTAATGATCGGTACTTCCCTCGGCGGTCGGTGGTTCGTCAGCTCAGCGATGGTTTGGACCTTCCCGGCGCTCCTAGGGTCGTGGCGGCGTTCGACAAGTTCCGGGGCACCGCGACCGCCGAAGGTCTGTGTGCAGCGGTTGGTGACGCGGCGTGGGAGCACGGCTGGTCGGCGGCGTTAACCCCTCTGGCCGACGGCGGCGAAGGGACCCTAACGGTACTAAGCAGAAGTGGTGCGATGTTTCGCACGGCGACAGTCACCGGGCCGCTGGGCGATCCCGTCGAAGCACAGTGGCTGCTCAGAGGTAGTACTGCCTACATCGAGATGGCCCTCGCTTCGGGCCTAACTCTCGCTGGCGGCCAAAAGGGGAACGATCCACTCGATGCTTCAACCGTCGGAACCGGCCAATTGATTGCCGAAGCCGCAACCGCCGGGGCGAAGCGGATCGTCGTCACCGTCGGCGGATCGGCCACCACCGATGGAGGGCTTGGAGCGCTGCGAGCCATGGAACCCCTCGCCCGATTTCGCGGTATCGAATTCGTAGTGGCCTGCGATGTCGAAACTACCTTTGTAGACGCCGCCCGGGTTTTCGGACCGCAAAAGGGCGCCTCCCCTGCCCAAGTAGACCTGCTCACCCGTCGTCTAGAACGCCTGGCCGACGACTACCTCGCGGCTCGCGGTAGAGACATCAGGAACATCCCCGGAGGCGGAGCTGCAGGTGGCTTAGCCGGTGGTTTGGCCTCGATCGGCGCCACGATTACTTCGGGTTTTGGCCTGATCGCGGAAGAAGTAGGCCTGTTCGACGCCATTGAAGGGGCAAGTTTGGTCATAACCGGCGAGGGTTACTGCGACGAAGAATCCTTCGACGGCAAAGTCGTAGGCGGAGTTTGCGCCCTAGCCGCCGAACACGGAGTCCCCGTCGTAGTTCTAGCCGGAGACATCGAACCCGGCCTCGTTGTCCCTCCATCCTTCATGGGCGCCGGCGTCGAATTGATCTCCCTAACCCAACGCTTCGGCCATGACCGCTCTCTAGCCGACCCGATTTCCCTCATCCGCCTCCTCTCCAACGACCTCCTTACCCGCTAGGCGGCCGCGCCGATAGGCGGAGTTGAAAGCTGCGGGGTTTTGCCGTCCGGCCTGACGCCGTGGCGAAAAGCATTGTGCTGTGTTT
>JAYTWN010000041.1:0-4983 GCA_043743435.1 Acidimicrobiia bacterium | reverse complement strand
TCACTGCACCAATCACCACCAAGAGAATCTGCGCTTCGATTGCTCGATCAACCACCGGCGCAAAACGGAGGAGCACGAAGCCGCCAAGATTCACTACGCCAGCATGGAGCAACGCCGAGACGGGAGTGGGGGCCTCCATCACTTGAATCAGCCAACCATGAAACGGAAGTTGCGCACACTTGAGCAGAGCGGCTAGCGCAACCAGAACAACGCCGATGCGAGCAACAATCGGTAGGTCCGTTGCAGCTTGCGCACGGGCAGCGATCTCGTCAATGCGCAACGTGTTCCAGGTGGCACTAAACGCAACCACTGCTCCGAGCATGCACAAATCCGCGCAACGAGCCAAGATGAATTTCTTGTGGGCGACGGCAACCGCCACGGGACGATCTTTGTAAAACGTGAGGAGGCCGTGCAACACGAAACTCGTCGCCGTCCACGCCAAGACCATCAGCGCCAAATGGTTGGCAATGACGACCACTGCAACCGTTGCGATCGTGGCCAGCAAACGACCGACATAGCGGCGTTCCTGTGGGTCACCGGCGAGGTAAGCCTGCGAGTACCGGATGATCACCCACCCCACGAAGCTCACCAGAGCCAACATGGTTACGCCCACCGTGTCAGATCGCAGCAACGTGTTGGCCCGATCCCCCGCCGTCGCCGCGCGCACCGCAACCGCTCCGACACAGGACAGCCCCATGGCCACCGTCGACAAGCGAGCGACCTTCCAGGCCGAAGCAATCGTTGCCGTGCGCTGGGTTAGGACGGCTCCGCCAAGTACTGCGATGAACGGGATCACCAATACGATCATCTGCCAGCTCTGAAGTGCCGGGAGGTTGGCGGGAACGGTCGTAAGTGCGCTTAGGTTCGTGTTCATGGTGTTGGGGCGCTCATGATTTTGGTTGCGGTCATGGCGGCGACGGTGACGGTGTTGGGCAACACGGTTCTCATACTCCTCGAATGATTCGGACCCTCGGTGTTGATCCGGACCTTTACGCTGACGGAAGCGCATCGTTCTGTCCAATATCGAAAACTGCCGCTATCGTTCTGTATTCGATAACATTTGTTTGCGTGCTCCACACCGGATTGAAGGCTGATGTCTGAACTCAACTTCCACCACCTCCGCTACTTCTGGGCCGTAGCCAAGGAGGGCAACCTCACGCGAGCAGCGCAAGGACTCCACGTTTCCCAGTCGGCACTCTCCAACCAGATCAAACAGATCGAGCAACAGTTGGGGCAGCCACTGTTTCTGCGCACGGGCCGAACCTTGATGCTGACGGAGGCTGGACAGCTGGCCTTTGCTCACGCCGAAACGATTTTTGCGACGGGCAATGAGCTTGTGGCGTTACTCCGCGATGGGCGACGCGAGGAACGCCAAGTACTTCGGATCGGGGCGGTTGCTACGGTCTCGCGCAACTTTCAAGAGAACTTCATTCGGCCCGTGCTTGATCGAACCGACGTTGAATTGGTGCTGGTTTCCGGCAGCCTGCCCGAGTTGCTAGCCCGGTTGCGTATCCACTCGCTTGATCTCATCCTGTCCAACCAGCGGGTGCATTCGAGTGCTAGCGACCCGTGGCGATGTCGTCGTATTGCTCGTCAGCGCGTGAGTCTTGTGGGTCGTCCGAGGCCTGATGCACCGTTTCGTTATCCAAGCGATTTAGCCCATTTGCCGCTGTTGTTGCCGGGGCGCGATAACGATATTCGAGCCAGTTTTGATCTACTGTGCGATCAGCTCAACATTCGCTATCGAGTGCGGGCTGAGGTGGATGACATGGCCTTGCTGCGCCTTCTCGCTCGTGACTCCGACGCTATTGCGCTACTGCCGTCTGTCGTTGTCCAAGATGAGTTGCGAAGCGGACGACTGGTAGAGCACGCCGTTGTGCCCGATCTGTATGAGAACTTTTACGGAGTAACGATTGATCGTCGTTACGCCCCTCCGCTGATCCATGCGCTGCTCGCTCGCTCCGAAGACGAAATTCTTCAACCCCCAGATTTCGAACGATAAGTGCTTCTACCAGAAGCATTAACAGGCGCACATAGTATTGCTGTTGGTCGCCGCTGTTTGCTGCAGGTCGTCGCTGGTCGCTACTGGTCGCTGCTGTTTGCTGTTGTGGTTGTCTATGTAGCTAGGCGTTCGCCGCTGTTTGCTGCTGTTTGCCGCTGTTCGCTGTTGTGGCCGTGGTTGTCTATGTAGCTGGGCGTTCGCCGCGGAGTACGGCAATGCGTTCGGCCAGGAAGCTTGCTGCGGTTCGTCCATCGGCAAGGACCACATCGTCTTGGGGGTGCAAGAACAGCGGCATGGAGATTCGCGAACGGGTGGCCGAGTCGCCAGTTGGGTTAATCACACGATGCGTTGTCGACGGGAAATAGCCACCGCTGGCGTATTGAAGCATGTCGCCGACGTTGATGGCCAGCGATCCCAAATCACACGGAACGTCATGCCAGGTTCCAGCGGAATCCTTGACCTGCAAACCAGGCTCGTTGGCGGCAGGCAGCACGGTGATCAAGTTGATGTCTTCATGGGCAGCGGCACGAACGGCACCTGCTGGTTCGTCGCCGCGTAGCGGTGGATAGCGAAGGATCCGCAAAAGCGTGCGATTACTGCCGTGCACCATGCGAGAAAGAGGCATCGAGTACTGCTTGGCCACATCTTCTGGTGTGTGCCGCTCAACCCAACTGAGCAACGTTTTAGCGAGTTCCGTGGTTTGCGTGAAGAGTTCGAGCGCAGTTTTGGCGACCTCAGAAGGGTACTGGCCCCACTCCGGATACACGTGGAAGAACTCCTTCAGGTCCTTCACGCTTGCACCCTTGGCCGTTTCGGAAATGTCGGGCGGGTAGTAGCCGTCGCCGTCTTTGCTTTGGAGGTACGCGCGCTTATCGTGAGCCGACGTGAAGTACTCCAGCCATTCGTTCTGCACCTGCTCGATCAGTTCAGGCGCGATTGGATGATTGACGATCACCGCGAATCCGGTTTCCTTCAACGAGCGGGCAAACTGCGCGTGAGCATCGGGAGCTTGGTAGTCAACAACAGCAACGTCCATGCCACCCACAATATGGCATATCAGGGTGTTTGTTGGTTGAGCTTCCGTTCATATTGCGCGTACTCGGTGCAGATTGGTCACCCGTGCTTGTTCACGATAGGTAGGGCTGTCGAACCTTTCGTTGGCAAACACTCTTTGGAGCGGGATTGCTCAACAACAAAGGGCCAACGGCCAATCGGGACATAGGTCGTACTCTGGTCGCTGCTGAGCAACATGCGCAGCGATCCCGTAGACAATCGATTTTGGTTCGAATACACCGTCAAGATCTTTCGTCGCACGCGATGTTGAGTAGGCCAACGCCATGCCCGCGCCACCGACAAGGAACAGAGAGACTTCGACTTCGCGACGCTCTGCTTCCTTGGCAACATCGTTGAGCAATTTCAGGATGTCATCTCTCAGAAGACCCTCAATCGCAAAACGTTCGGCGTCCATTAAACGTTCACCAGCGATGCCCGACGAATGAACACGCCTCGGTTGGCGAGCGAAGCTGGTGTCTCAACGAATGCCGTGGGATGCAACGCTGGGTTTGAGGTTACGAACCACCAGCGGTCGTCGGTAGATCGCGCAGATTCCATTGCCCACTTCGGGACCTTGACTCCGTGCCGGTAAGCCAAGTCCTCGACAACACCAGCAATAAGCGCGTCCCAGCCCCGGTTGCCAGTGAGGGGCGATAGTTCACGAACATTCTCGGTGACCCCGAAGGGACCAAGGCGCTCTGGTAACGGCGCTTCGCCATCGGCACATCCCATGTACGGACGGATGTCGCGAACACGTCCGTTAATGAAGAAGCACCGCCATTCAACACGCCCAACCATGTCTTCAGGACGGGCACTGAAGACGGGAAGCTCGTCATCCAGATGCGTGACGAAAAGCAAGTCGCTAGTACTGCGAATCACGAGGCCGTCAAACTCTTTTCGGCCCGAGGTGGGCTTGACAAAGCGGGGCCAACGTTCCGGTGATCGGCGGACCGCTCCGATCGTTGTGCGTTCGACCTTGGGGTCCAGCAACACTTCACGAGAGGAATCTGGATAATCGACATCAGGTAGGTCAATGCCGAGCCTTGTAAGCGCTTGAACAACGGGGTCAATTCCACCCACGACAACTTCGTCCTCGTGCACCTCAACGTCAGCAATCCGTTCAAAGAACCGGATTGCCCAGCCAGCATCCGAGATAACCTTCCATGCGGCAAAGCACCCTTCAGTAGCCGGAATGCCATCTCGCCGCTGAATCAATGCATTCACGTTTTAGGAGCTACAGCCAACCCGTGCTCGGCTAGCGGCGAATGGCGAAGACCGAATTCTCACAAGCAACCGAGCAACTCCGTCCGACCAAAATATCCAATCAACAGAAAGTCGCCGTGACAGTACCGACTCGACCTGTATCGGCTCTGCTGAAGGACGGAATACTCGCAGGCATCTGAACACCATTGACTCTTCAGCCCTAGAAAACGCAAAGCCCGGCGGCTCCTCAATTCGGGGGAGAACACCGGGCCCGCTTCCGGAGCCTATTGGTTCCGACTCTCCAATTATTGCCTGAATTTTCGCGGACGTCAATCGCTTAAGTTTACTTCCTGCGTAAAGCGCCTCACCAGCGCTGGCCATGCACCTCCGGCGCCGACGGCCCAGCCAATGCAATCGGGAGTGCATTCGAGTTGCCCCATCTGGTGCATGACTCCGTAGAGCTCGACTGACAACGGCGAGTTCGGAAACCGGAACGGCCACCGCTGTCAATCGATAAAGGCCATCTCGTCGCACGCTCTCATCCACGAAAACGTGCCGAACGATTTTCGTCGACCAAGGCTCTTGAGACTTTTCCTGTTTCATGCGACAGGCTTTACGCAGAGCCATTCAAATTCCCACCGAGCAACTTTCAAACTGGAATTGAGACGTAGTTGCACGCAAGGCACCATAGTTGAGGGGGTATGACAAAAAGGGTGGCTAGAGGG
>JAYTWN010000040.1:0-12712 GCA_043743435.1 Acidimicrobiia bacterium | reverse complement strand
GACTTCATGGATCCGAAAGCAGGAGTAAGCGCACGTACTGTTATACGCGACCAGTAAATCAGGCAGACACTTGACCCAGTAATCCGGAAACTCTTTTGCGGGAATATCACTAGGTCGACTGGCGATCGGTTTTCTCTTCGGACCAGATCGGCTTATCAGCGGTGATTTGCCCGTCAACTCTCTGATGGCGCTGACACCGGGTAGTCGAACCGTTTGGCGGAAGCTTGGGCGGCTCAGCGGCACGACTAACGGGGATCATTCGTCGAATCTGAATTGGCGGTCAAGAGGTCAAACGTTTCGCTCCAACGGAGCCAAAATCTGTCAGTTTCACCCAAAGACTTTCGGAGTGCATCGTTAGTTCTGAACAAATCCTGAGTCGAAGATTTCTCAGATCGCAATATGGCAAGCGCGCTTGTAATGGCTTCTTCTGCTTCTTGCGAGCGCGCCTCTTTCAAGTCGAATGCATCGCTCACAAGCCAGGAAGATACGTCGCCCCTGCGTTGAAAGTCCCGTTTTTCAATCGAAACAGTTTCGCCGACTAGATCGAAGTCAAACCATGCATCCTTTTTGTCGTCAAAAAGCGGCTCGGCTGACGCAAGAATCAGGGGAGAGTGAGTCGCCGCGACAAGTTGCACTTCAGCGTCAAGATGTAACAGTCGTGCAATTTCCAACACCGATCGCAGTATCGTCCGCTGCCACCTTGGGTGCAGATGACTTTCGATCTCATCGAAAAGCAGCACAACTTGTTCGGTCGGAGCTTCGCCAAGCAAGCGAGAAGCCTTCCAGTGTTCAGACCATGACCAAATCAACATGTAGGCCAGAGCCACGGCGCGTCGAATCCCCGCGGAGGCATGAATGATGGGGACAGTTCCACCGTAAGCGGGCCTGATCGCCGGTATATCGCGCGCATCGTTGACTGAAAGTCGGGTTACTCCTGCGACGGTAATCTGATCGCCTGGCGGAAGAAGATTTTCGAGCAGCATACCCATCAACCTGGCACTGTCACCCGCCTCCTTGATCCAACCGGCCCAGTCGCGAAGAATACCGTTACAAGCGACTAGGTCACCCCGTGAGGAATCGGGAAGTGTTAAACCTTCCCAGACTTGTTTTGGCGAGAAGACGTAAGCGGCTAGCCGGTCTTGTGTATCAATATTGCCCTTCTGCTTCCAATAATTTCTGGCAGGGTCCCAAACCGAAAAACCGCCGTCGGCGTGCACGTAGATGACCAGCCCCGGACTCGGCGGTCGACCCGCCTTTCCCTGCCAGGCTTCGTCTCTCGGCACATAGGTACTTGAATAAGACAAATCGCTTTTGGACTTGCCATCAACCGTAAACCCGATCGTCGAAGGCCTCGTTGGATCGTTCGGACGGGCTGCAAATCCAGAGGTGAGCTGCGAGTTCACTTCGTTTGGCCACTTGCGGGTCAACGCCCACCAGCAAATGTCGAGCAGAAAGGTCTTCCCAAGCCCATTGTCACCAGTTAGCAGATTCAGCCGCGGGGCAAACTCCAAATCGAGATTCGGAACTGGTCCTACGTTCGATAGTCGGAGCCCCTTCAGCATCAGGTTGAGCTTAGGTCACCACAGTCGAACATAAGCGGCTAGAAAAGCAGATCCAATCAACAACGCCTAGTGGCGGTGAGGCATGCAGAGTTCGTCGTATTCGGCGATGACGATGTCGGCAGGATCGATGGAGCATGCCGGGCAGTTGGGATCACGGCGGATCTTGAAGGTGCGGAACGATTGTTCCATGGCATCGTAGGTAAGCAGACGACCCGACAACGATTCGCCCAGACCCAAGATGTGCTTGATGCCTTCCATGGCTTGAAGCGAGCCAATAATGCCCGGCAACACACCAAGTACGCCAGCTTCGGCACACGATGGGGCCATGTCGGCTGGAGGAGGTTCTGGAAGCATGCAGCGGTAGCACGGGCCGTTGTAGGGATCGAAGATGGACACTTGGCCCTCGAAGCGGAAGATGGCGCCAAACACCACGGGGATTTTCTTCTTTAGGGAAGCGTCATTAAGTAGGTAGCGCGTAGGGAAGTTGTCGGTCCCGTCGACAATCAGGTCGTAGCCGTCGATGATGTCAAGCACGTTGTCGGCACCGAGGCGGGTATCGTAGGTGACCACGTTGACATCGGGATTAAGCAGTGTCAGGGTCTTCTTGGCCGAGTCAACTTTGCGGTCACCAATGCGGTCCATGTTGTGCAAGATCTGGCGCTGCAGATTCGAAGCATCGACCACATCCATGTCGATCACGCCGATCTCACCAATTCCCGCAGCAGCGAGATACAAAGCGGAAGGTGAACCGAGGCCACCGGCACCGAGCATCAGGACCTTGGAGTCAAGCAACTTCTGCTGACCTTTTTCGCCGACTTCGGGAAGCAAAAGGTGGCGCGCATACCGATTGCGTTGTTCGCCGCTGAGGGCCGCCGGGACCTTCCAAGCGCGACCTTCGTTCTTCCATTTACCGAATCCACCGGCAACGGAGAGCACGTTGGTGTAGCCAAGTTCACCGAGGGTTTTCGCGGCAAACGCTGAGCGGACGCCGCCGGCGCAATAAACCAAAACGGGCGCATCGTGGTCGGCAATCTTGTTTTCGATCTGAGCCTCAAGATGGCCACGAGGGATATGAATCACATCGAGCAAGGCGCCTTGTTCGTACTCATCGGGTTCACGAACGTCGAGCACAATCGTGGCGGGGTTGGCCAGCCGTTGTGCCTCGGCCGCAGCCGTATCAATCTCGGTGATCTGGGTCTTGGCCGCAGCCAACAAGTCTCGAAAAGAAGCCATATCCGTACCCTAGTGCGTGTGAAACCGTCAAAATCCGACCATTTCAGTCGGGATTAGCCTCTGGTTCAACTGGTTTCCGACACGCACTATTCCTCCGAAGTCACCTTTTGCCCCCAGGTTGACTGTCCCGAACTCCGTCATACCCCCTCGGCATAATCAGATCCATGTCCGAGCCGAAGCAGAGCGCCATCAACCCAGACACTTCATCCAAGACACCTCAACCAAGACACTTCATCCAAGACACCTCAACCAAGACACACCAACCAGCCCGACCCTTAGCCAACCAACGCCGGAAGCACGTCGCCGATGGAATCTCGGATGATGACGGTTGCTCGGTGGTCCATTTCGGTGGGTTCGGCGTTGAGGATGATGACGGTTGCTCCCGCGGTTTGGGCCATGGGCACCATTCGGTTGACGGGGCCTACCGAGAGGGTGCTGCCGATGCAGAGCAGTACATCACACGTTGCGGCAGCTTCATAAGCGCGCACAAGATCTGCTTCGACCAGGTTTTGACCGAAGCTGATCGTGGTTGATTTCACTACACCCCGGCAATCAGGGCAATGAGGATCGGCTTCGCCTGCCCGCACCCGATCGATGAATACCATCATCGGCCATTCGCGTTTACAACTCCAACAAACGGCGCGATGCATCGAGCCATGCACCTCCACCACGATCTCGGGCGATGATCCTGCTGCTTGGTGGAGCTCGTCGATGTTCTGCGTCACCAGAGTGTGAAGCCTGCCCGTTTTCTCCAACGTGACCAGCGCTCGATGCCCATCGTTTGGTTGCGCGTTCCAAGCTGGAGAGTGCAGACGGTTTTGCCATGAGATCTCTCGAACCTCAGGATCGTTGAGATAGTGCTGAAGGTTTGACGTCCGCTCGGCTTTGGGATTTTTCGTCCAGAGCCCTTCTGGTCCACGAAAATCCGGAATGCCCGAGTCAGTGGATATGCCCGCGCCTGTAAGGACCACGATATGTTTCGCAGCCTCAAGGTAGGCACGAGCGCGCTGTGCGGCGTAGGCCTCTTGTTCAGAACCTGTGTTGTGACCGACCATGGCATTCACCTTCGCACAACTCCAACTCGTAGTTCAACGAATAACCGTTGGAATCTCGTGTTCGGTCGTTTGCGAAGGAAGTTGACCCCAATGTCTTCCCCCTCAAAACGCTTTCCTCTGCATCCCTTGGAGCACCCAATGTCACCAGCTCAAGCCCTCGCCATCAACTTTGACCAACCCCTTCCTTCGGCCATCCCCCTTTTGCTCTCCCCCGACTCTGCGCCAGGGACCGCGCACCTCTCAACGACTTCGCTCGGGACTAGCGCGCAATCAGCGAATCCGTGTGGCGCTTCGGATCTACTTTCTCATGACGGTCGGGCGGAACACCTTGCTTCCAAAAAGCTCGAAGAACATCTGGCTTCGCTCTTGGTTTCGTTGGAGGCCAACCGCGAGCCCTTACAAATTCGTCTGTGGGCAGACGATGTTTTGCCCGAGTTGGGTCATGATCCTCGCAGCGCCTACGTAGAACGGTTTTGGCTTGGGCTCCTTGGTCCAGCCGCGGCTTGGTTCCTTCGCTGCACTGCCTACGGACTGGAAAATGCTCCGGCGGGATACGGCTTGGCTCCCCATGATTTCGCTCAGCTCATTGGACTTGGCACAAAAACAGGGCGACAGTCCCCGTTTGTTCGGTCGGTCGCTCGGCTTTGCTACTTCCAGCTGGCCTACGTTGCCAACAACACGCTCGTGGTACGTACGGCTATTCCTTGGCTCGATCAGCGACAGTTACTACGTACGCCTATGTTTCTCCAACGCGAACACAAAACATGGGAACGTATGGAGCGCGAGCAAGACCCTCTCCAGGCTTCACGTCGACGGGCGGCTACGAAAGCGCTCACCGCAGCACGCGACGGTTCATCGACCCGCGATGTTGAGACGCTGATTCAACGAAGCGACCTGCATCCAACAATCACGGCAGCCATCGCCGATTGGGCCACAACTCAAGTACAAATCGTCCGCTACGCCGCAGGCTCGTGACAGCCAAAGCCAGCCTGGCTAAGGCAAAGCGTCGGCGAGAAGTTTCCATTCGGCTCGGGGGAATTCGTTGTCAGCGCGGAGCACTTGGATGCACACGTGATCGGCACCAGCAGCGTGATGTTCAGCCACTCGGGCCACGATCTTGTCAACGGAACCCCAACACGTGATGGCATCGACAAGACGGTCGCTTCCACCATCAGCCCAGTCTTCGGGAGTGAAACCGATGGGGGCCAAATTGTTGGTGTAGTTCGGCAACCCTAGATAAATCTTCATCTTGGAACGGACAATTCTCCTTCTCAAAATGCCCAAAGCTGAGCAACGGTGCCAATGCCTGCTCATTCGCCACGGTAGACGGCGCGCACTCGGAATCGTAGAGGGGGTTCGGCTAGCTCTTCTAGGTAATGGGCGGCCCAACCAGCGATACGGGCGAAGCAGAACAAGAGCTCTCCCGCTGAAGGTGGTAACTCGCAGCAGAGGGTGATGGCGCCGAGGGCGAAATCGATGTTGTCGTTTTGTGGGATGCGATTTCGCACCTCGGCAAGAACAGCATCGACGACGGCACGTTTGCTCCGATCTACGTCGGCTTGGTGAAGTAGCTGAAGCAGAGCAACACTTCGAGGATCAGATCCTTTGTAGACCTTGTGCCAAAACCGTGTACGAGTCCGTAGTTGGCTAGTGCTTCGTCTACCGCTCGGGCCGGTCGTCCTGATGCGGCAGCGGAGGCCAGCATTCGATCGTCAAATCAGGAACACCTCTCGTAATACATCGCTACAAAGGCGGTGTCCGTGCCTCCCAGTGGATTGCCTCGGTGCACGCGCACGGTCAGTGGATCAACTGACATCCTGTACTCATCTGACGGGCCCCAACTCCGCTGCGCTTCGAGACCCATCAGCAGGTTCTCAACCAACCGGCAAGCCGGACCGGGAACCTCTACTCATCTGACGGGCCCCAACTCCGCTGCGCTTCGAGACCCATCAGCAGGCCGCGGAGATCTACTTCGGGACGGTGAAGTTGGTGATCACGTCGATAAGTGTGCGAACCATTACGCCGGAGCCACCCCGGGTGGTGATGCCCTCGTCGGCAGAACCAAAGGCTGGGCCAGCAATGTCGAGGTGAGCCCACGGACGGCCGTCAACGAATTCCTGCAGGAACAAACCAGCAACTGAAGAGCCAGCTTGTCCGCCGTTGCCGATGTTCTTCATGTCGGCGATCATGGAATCAAGTTGCTTGCGGTACTTGGCCGGCAAAGGAAGTTCCCATACATCTTCACTGGTTCGACGCGAAGCCGAAACGATTTGATCACGAAGGTCGGCGTTGTTGCTCATGACCGCCGTGGTGTCTAATCCAAGGGCAACAATGGCGGCCCCCGTCAGCGTGGCAATGTCGATAATGGCATCAGGCTTCTCCTCGGCGGCAAGGGACAAACCGTCCATCAACACCAAGCGGCCTTCTGCGTCGGTGTTGTGAATCTCTACGGTTTTGCCGTTTCGAGCGGTGAGGATGTCGCCAAGTTTGGTAGCCAGCGGGCCAGGCATGTTCTCCGAGGAGCAGCAGTAGCCAATCACTCGACACGTTGGGGCCAAGCGAGAAACCACCGACATGATGCCAACCACGAGCCCTGCACCCGACATGTCGCACTTCATGGTGATCATGCCATCGGACGGCTTCAGGGAAAGTCCGCCCGAGTCGAATGTAATGCCTTTGCCTACAAGGGTGATGGTAGGAATCTTGCTCCGGCCCGGTCGGACACCTTTTGGTGTGTACACGAACTTGATCAACCGTGGGGGCTCATCGCTGCCAATGGAAACGCCCAACATGCCGCCACAACGTTCGCGTTCGAGATCGTGCTCATCCCAGACGGTGCATTCGATGTCCCCAGCAGCGGCGATTTCCACCGATCGTTCGGCCAGGATCTTTGGCGTAAGTGACCGTGGCGGTTCGTTGACCAAATCGCGGTTCACGGCCACAGCTTCGGCGATCAGCGATCCGCGGGTGACGCCGTTGGAAGCAATCCGTCCGCCGCGCCCGGTGATGATGACATTGGCGAGGGCGCGGGGTGCTGGCTTGGTTTTGTACGCGTTGAATTGGTAGCTGGCCAACAAAACACCTTCGGTGAAGGCAGCAGCTACGGCGGCGCGGTCAAGCTTGGTGGGGGCCTGATCGATCACGGCGGTGGCCAAGGCGGTTTCGCCAAACGAGGCCCGAGCCAGGGCGGCACCGATGCCCCGAAATGCTTCCGAACTCAACGATGACGAGGCACCCATGCCCA
This sequence comes from Acidimicrobiia bacterium, assembly GCA_043743435.1. Lineage (GTDB taxonomy): Bacteria > Actinomycetota > Acidimicrobiia > Acidimicrobiales > JANYDT01 > JANMZO01. The sequence continues at coordinate 5,618 of JAYTWN010000040.1, read as the reverse complement.
CAAGAATCTGCGTTGACGACTTTCCGGGGATCACCGCAACTTGGCCGAGTTTGCCCTCAAATCCCCGTGCGGCCAACGTGGCAGCAGATGCGGTAACCGACGCCGGAAGGTCAAGACCGTTTTTGGAGGTGGGCACACCTATGCCTATTGCGGCTCCTTTGGGAGCGACGGCAGCAATGGAAACCTCAACGGTAAGTGGCATTCGAGTTAGTCCTTGAATCTGGGCAAAAAGCGGAACCCCAACAACTTAGGCGCCAGCGGGCAAAACCGTCAGTCAAAGATCCATTTCTTGGCCAGTGCAGGGAATCGCAAGTCATTCCGTGATGTTTTCACCTTCATTCCATCACCAACGCGGAACTTCACGCCGAAATCACTACGTCATGACTTCTGCGAACACGCACTGGAAAGACCAAAGAGTCACGGTCAGCGAACCACCCGATAGTGCCCGACGATCTTCCACGAAAAGAGGACATCCTCTTCTCTCGCTCCCTGTCCAACGTTGTGGATGAGCAGCGGCCGTCCTTCAACCGTACGATCACTTACGATGCCCGTGTGGTCCAAGGGAAGCTTGATCCACACAATGTCGCCCGGTTGGTAGTTGGCAGGATCATTGGTTACGGGTTGCTCGTATCCTCTGCGCGCAAAGTATGTCGCGAGGTTTGGCACTCGGCGATGATCGATGTTGGGATCCGGTGACGATAACCCCCACTTGGTTGGATACTCCCCAAAGTGCGCCAACATGTCGAGATTCACGCGTTCCTGAAGATCAATGCCTAGGCCTCGAAGGGCGCGAACCACGACGTCGGAACACACACCGGTTGTTTCGTCGACGTCACCACCAGGAAAGCTCAGACCGACATAGGCAGGGTCATAGCCTGTGGTCACCCCAATTTGAGACCGCGCTGCGGCCACCAACCGCAAACCTGCAGCGGACCCCTCGTTTGCTCTGACGGACCCAATCTCCGCTTCACTTCGAGTCCCGTCAGTGGGTTCTCTACCGACCGGCCAGCCGGACCCGGAACCCGGTGACGTCAGACCCGGTGACGACTGGGTAGACGTTGTTGGAGTTGGGGAGGCCGAAGTTACCGGTGGCAAAACCGCAACGGTCGGGACAGGTTGGTAGGCAGACGAACCCGACAGCGTCAAAGAACCGTTATCGGCATTCGACAACGAAGCAGGAACCAAAGACGCCGATGGTGGTCCCGTGGTGCCTGAAGCTTCAAGGGTCTGCTTGGCGGGGTACGCGGTACAGCCCAGTAGTAGCCCGAGCGACCCAATGATCAGAAAACGAAGAACACTGTTTCGCGCCTGCATGCCTACAACGTATTCTCCCAACGCAACTACCCAGGTGTCTGCCGCTAACACTTACGGTAACCCTCTGGGGACACTCCCCGCCACCGTAACTTGCCAAGCCTTTACTGATTACTGCCAACACTTCCCAAACCGCCGCGAAGATCTCCCAGGAACGCTTACTTGCGCCCGGTTCTGCTGTCGCCGTGTTTGCGGCTGAGCGCCTGGCCTCCCGGTCCTCGTCGCAACTTGGGCACCAGGCGGTCAACTTCACGATCTGACGACCATCGGCCTTCTGGAGCAACAACGAGCTTGGCCAGACCCACCAAGGCAGTGTCATAGTTGATGCGCCAACCCACAAAGTCGGCCCAGGCCTGATCAATATTGGCGCGAATTGGTATGCCCGCAGCACGAAGTTCGACAAGCATGTTGTCGTATTCACGACGACTTACCGAGATCGGATCGGTTGGCGAAGGATCGTGATCGACGGGAATTCCATAGAGCGTGGCGAGGCGACGGAGGGCCAAAAATCCCTGCCGACAACACAACGCAGCTTGACCAGAGAACGGCCGGTCGACCGTCGACAGATGTAAGGCGGCAGTGTCCAACACACATCCTGCCGCAGTGATCCACGAGCGTTCGGGCCTCGGCGATCGAAAGAACACGAGGGCGGCGAAGGAAGTATGAGATTCCTCAAGCTCCGCAAACCACTCCTCCCATTTCGCGAAAAGATCCGTATCGATGATGCCCGACGCACCAATCCGTTCGTACCGCACGAGGAGTTCGTAGGGGGACGGAGGAATTCCTGCCCGCGAATCCAGCATTCCGACCAACATTTCCCGACGAGAAAACGACCCATAAATCGTCGGCAGATACGAGATCAGCAACGCCACTAACACCAGCCCGATGGCTGCTTGGAGGTAGGAAAACGCGGCCGAAGGTAGGTCACTACGAAACTTCACGCCGAGCGTGAGCATCGAAGAGCCCGACACCAGAAACGAATCACGAACCGATCCGCCGTTTATTCCCCACTGCACCGCGGTGAATCCAACCATGGTGAGAAGCAGCCACAGAAGCGGTAGTAAAACGAAGGTCAGTGGCGCATAGAGGGCAAGGATCCGATCACGATCACCGAAGGACCGTTTTCCGTGGGCGACGAAATCGAATATCCGGCGCATCACAATGAACATCGTTCGCGTGATCTGTTGCGATGTGGCTCTTGGCAAGACCACCGTTTTGACTGCGGACAGAAAGGTTGAACCCACAAGGTAAAGACCCAGACCAACGGCGGCGACCCGCAGAGCCATTATGAGTTCGTTCGGCACGGCCAGGCCTATCATGCTGACGGGCCAAATCTATGCTCTGCTTCGAGCCCCGCCAGACGTTCTTTCCGACCGGCAAGGGCGGATCGGAGACTCATCAGGACGAGGCTCATGTGAGAACGACCTGCTTGTGCGCACCATCGGAGAAAAACATCACGAACCTAATCGTGGCACGAGTGGCTGCCGCCGCTGGTAGCAAAACGCGTTTCGTTGGAACAAGATGGTTTGGCCAGAGACGAAGCGACACCCGGAACAGAACCACTTCGAGAAAGGAGGCCTGGGAGCGAATGAGTTCCCTGGAAGTGTTTCCGAAGGCAATCCGCATAGCGCACCTAAGAGGGAATGATCGCTCACGGCGACCACTGCGGCTCGTTCGAATTAGGTCTTTAGGCCTAGTGGTTCGGTGCCGATAGAGAGGGATGGCTTTGCCGACGACGACCATGAAACGCCTGTTCACCGGTACCGACGTGGCCACCGGGGCAATGTTCTCGGCCCTCGGATTGCTGGCGTTTCGCCCCGCCGTTGACCCCGATGTGTTTTGGCATCTCGCCACTGGCAAATGGATTTGGCAAAACCACGCCATTCCCAAAGCTGACCCCTTCTCGTGGACGACACCTGGACGTGCGTGGATCGCCCACGAATGGCTCACCGAAGCGATTTGGCGTGTGCTGTACCGAGCAGGCGGCTGGGGAGCCCTCGTTGCCTGTTGCGGTTTGATCTTGATGGCCACGTTCGCTTTGGTTCGCGCCACGGCTCGGCGTTTGGGTGCAGATCCGATTGCTTCCACCGCCTTCACCGCACTCAGCGCTCTGGCTGGCTTACATACGTGGAATGTACGTCCACAGATGATTTCGTTGGCCTTCTGCGCGCTCTTTGGTTACTGGTTCGCTCGAGCCGTTGCACCCGTCTCACCGGAATCGTTACCACCTTCTTTTGCTGCCGACGACAATCATTCAGTCAACGTTCTCAACACACGGTCGTTGCAAGCAGGGTTTGGAAAAGGGCTTTGGCTGGTTCCGATCATCATGCTCGCTTGGGTGAACTTGCACGGCGGTTGGGTGTTCGGCATGGCCATGCTCGCTGCCTTTGCGGTGGCCACCACGGTTGAGGCGTTCCTCGCTCGTTCCGGCGACGAAGGGCGGCTGACCGGGCTGGTCGGCATCAGAAAACCGTTGCCCACGGCACTGCTGAAAACGACTGCCGGTGTGTTCCTTGCTTCGCTGCTTCTGTGTTTCGCCAACCCCAACGGATTGAAGGGCGTGGTCTACCCCTTCTCGTACCTAGGTGACAACGCATCGACTCGCTATGTGGAGGAATGGTTTGCTCCAAGTATTGCCAAGGTGCAGTACTGGCCCTTCTTTGCATTGCTCGCCCTGTTCCTTTTCACCCTGGCGACGGGCCTGCGAAAGCTCCCTCTGTACGTATACGCCATTGGCATTCCCTTCTCGTTTTTGGCGGTGCAATCGGCTCGCAACGTCAGTCAGTTCGCAGTGTTCGCAGCCCCCTATGTCGCTCTCACCGCTACAAATCGCTGGCTGAACCGCACGGGTCACACGACTCGACCCGTTTCGACGTCAACCATTCCCCTCGCTCCGGCAGAGCCAGTCAGCCCGGCCGCATTGGTCAACCCCGCTACTAGTACCGATACTGTGTTGTCGTTTACGAAAACCAAAAAGCAACCGGCCAACCCGTCGACAATATCCAACATCAATCGGGTCGTACTCGCCGCTGTTGTGGTTGCCTGCGTCGTGCTGGGCTTTGCGAATTTTACCAAGCGTGCCAATCTTCAGGCGCAGGCCAAAATCTATCCGGTCGCTGCAGTACAAAAGCTCCTAGCCGACCCAGGCGCACGGTTACTCAACGACTACGACTGGGGCGGCTACCTAACACACATCGCCCCAACAATTCCCGTTTCCATCGATGGACGACCAGATATGTATGGCGACGCCTTCACCGATTCCTATGTGGCCATGTGGCGAGGGAACCCAGGTTGGCAAGCGCGCTTAACAACCTTGAACGCCGATCGAGTGCTCGCAAAACCAAAGAGTGTGATGGCCACAAACCTTCGGAAGTCTCCCGAGTGGACGATCGTGTTCGAAGACACCATCGCCGTACTCTTCGCCCGCCGCTAACAAAGCTCTGCGAGCTCGTTCAAGCTCGTTCAAGCTCCAGCGTTGTGACGGTTTTGCACGCATACCGTCGAAAACCGTCACAACGGTTGGCGAGAATCGTTTGATCCGCCGGGGCGCTTTCTGCCATAACCGGAGTTTTCAACTTACCGACGAACCACGTGTCGAGTTAGGTCAGGGAGAATTACGGCGCCCGTCAACTCGGGCAAACGAAGACGTTGTGAGGGTTTTGCACGCATACCGTCGAAAACCGTCACAACGGTTGGCGAGAATCGTTTGATCCGCCGGGGCGCTTGCTGCCATAACCGGGGTTTCCAACACGTCGGCGAACCACCGGTCGAGTTACGCCATTGATGATCGGGCTCCGGCGGTCACGTCATGCAGCAAATCGTTGATGGCCAGGCCCACTTCGGAGGCAACCTCGTTGAGGCCGGCGTTGAGCGACTCGATAGTTGGGCGACCTTGCGCCAAGACTCGACGACCACCCAAGATTCGCCACGTACGTTCAGCACAACCTTGTACCGAGCGGTAATGGCGGGTCGGATTGTCGTCGGCCAGATGGTCCATCAGTTCAGCCCACGGTCCAAGGCAAAAGGGCGTAGCGGCACCCAGCGCAACGGCATATCTACCGTCTGGCGATGCGCAGACCCACGAACACGCGAATCGCTCGGACCCTCGGTGCCGTGCTCGGCATGTTGTTGTGCCTGACCGGATTTGTGGCCCCTGCACACGCGATGGTGCGTGCGACGCCCGACACCTCGCGCAATGCGGTCGGGTCGTTCTGGGCGCAGTTCGACGGCGCTCCATTCTTCATCTGCAGCGGTACATTCATTTCGCCGACGATCTTCGTCACAGCCAGCCACTGCGTCGACTACGT
>JAYTWN010000039.1:0-4581 GCA_043743435.1 Acidimicrobiia bacterium | reverse complement strand
TCTTAAATCGCTGCGAGTGACCACCAAACCCGTGAATGCATGGGTTGTCGCCGTGGGTGCCGACGGGATCCGTCACGAAGGCGTGTCACCTTTCACCGCAGCGGTCCCTACGGGAGAGGTCAAGATCACGGTGCTGGGAAGCGGTTATGGCGAACGCAGCGAAGTGATCAGACTCACGGCCGATACCAAGATTGAATTGTGGTTGAGCCCTAGCGGTCAGCTGCATCACAAACGCTACGAGGTGAAGACCGGATCGAACCCCAAGCAGGTGGCCTTCACCCCAGACGGAAAACAGTTGTGGGTCACCCTATTGGGATCCCGTGGAGTGCAGGTTTTCGACACGGCCACCGGGGCACTGCTCGACGTCATCATCATGGGTACGCGGGGCGGGGCCGTTGAAGTGATTTTCACCCTTGATGGTACGCGTGCATATGTTTCGCAGATGGAAACCGCCAGCGTCTACGAGGTCGATACACAAAAACGCAAAGTGCTTCGAAGGTTCGGCACCGGCGGAAATTGGACAAAGATTCTTGCCCTCTCACCCGACGAGAAAACTCTATGCGGCAAACTGGGTTTCCAACGATGTCAGTGTTATCAACCTCAGCAGTGGCGCACTCATCAAGAAGATTCCAACCGTAAAAACACCTCGTGGTGTGGTCATTACGCCGGATGGAAAACGCATGTTCATTGCCGGGTTCGATGGTGGCGAATTGGAACGTATTGATCTAGAAACTGGTGAGAAGAAGATCATGTTCTCAACCGGTGGGGCCATGCGGCACCTGGCGCTCGATGAAGTTACGAAACGTATCTATGCAGACGATATGGCAACGGGTATTGCCCACATCATCGATATCGAGAAAGAAACCGTGAGCACACTGGGCAAAACCGATGCCTTTCCTAACTCCATTGATCTCTCACCTGATGGACGTTATTTGTACGTATCAAATCGCGGCGAGAACAACCCGATTAGTTACTCCATCCCCGGCCCGGAGTGGGGTTCGGTTGTGGTCATCGATACCACCACAGGAAAGACCGTCGACGCCATGGTGGGCGGGAACCAAACCACCGGACTCGATGTTTCTCCCGATGGCAAGCTGCTCGCTTTCACCGATTTTCTCGATAACCGTCTCACCGTGATGGACATTCCAACCGCTGAAGTGTTGGCGGCTAGCACCGGTGGTTATGCCTCCGCGCATAAGGCTGCATTGATCAAGCCTGGTTTCAAGTCTGGCAAGGCTCCGTCGATAAAGGCCAACGGCAAGAACAAGTCCAAAGCCAAAAAGGACAAAAACGCCTAGAGCATGTTTTCGGAAGTTCGAAGCGTGTTGTCAGCGTCAGTTTGATGTGTCTACCTCCCGAAATCATCGCTCCCAACACGTGGAACTTCCGGCACAGGACACTAGCGAGGATTAGCTAGCAGGGTCCGAGCCAGAGTGAGTGGGTTGCCCGAAGCGAGTCGGGAACGGATTCGTAGTGGGGCCTTTTGGAATACCTTCCACATCACCGCAGCCAGCTCCGCCGACGAGGAGTCTCCTCCCAGATAGGTGGACATAACCGATGGCCCAAGGGCAAAGAATGCGTGAAAGAAGCCGCGAATTTCGCTTTGGTTCATGGTGAGCAACCTGTCCAAACCGTAGGATTCCAGGTTCCTGGCCTTTCGACGATCCGTTGGCCAAATCGCCCGCCAACCAGCATCAGCAATCACCTGAGCATCTGGCAGTACACCATCAAGCGCTGCGCGTAGAGACTCAGCGAGGCGCGGGGCCAAGCGAAGCGATGCCGCTACGGAGTAGCCAGTAGCCGGGTGGACAATGGCCCCAGCAGCGCCGATGGCCAAGGTTCGCTGGCCAACCACGGGTAAACCCACATTCATGGGAAACAACACGTGCTCCTCAGCATGGGTAGCCGTAATGCTGACCCCCATATCGCGCAGCCGCGAACCTAAGCGCGCTTGGAGATCTTCGGGGCTGAGAGCGGGATTGCGGGCCAGTGAAGTTTCTTCTAACAACCACCTTCCGCCTAGATCCAGCGCGTACAGAAAGGATGCATCCCTCCGATTCGGGCCGGACCAATCCATAAGTACACTGCGCGCATAGGGATCATGAGCCACTTCCACCACAACCCCGTAGGCAGCTTGCATGGCATAGGGCGCATAGGGCGCATAGGGCGAAGGCCCCTCGGTGGCACCAGCATTCATCCGTTGCACAAACGGGCTTTGGGAACCCGTCGCATCGATCACAATACGTGCACTTACTGCCCGCCCTTTTGACACGGCGACGCTGCTCCACTGCTCATGGGTCACGTCTTTGGCCGAAGCCGTCCGCACCGTAAGAAGACCGGTTGCTTCTGCCGTCTGGTGCAGCGCGGAGCGAACGCCGTGATTATCGAGAAGGCCGTAGGCACGCTGAAGATCACGTTCGGAATCCGTTATGGCGGAGATAGTTGACCATTGATGGGAGAGCGGAAGCGCATCACCGCCGCTGAGCCCGAACAGTTTCCGAACCGGTTGGTCTAGTTGATCGAGCCACACCCCGTAGGTTTGCGGCCATTGCGATTGAGGGTTTGGGGCAATGAGGGTAACGGAAAGGCCCGCTTGGCAGCACGCCGATGTTGTCGCCCACGCCGCCGGGCCACTTCCAAGAATGGCAACGTCGGCAATAGGCATAAAAGCTACGAGCGACTACGAGGTGCAGAAACTATGTGGGCTTAACGAACGTTGAGCAGGTCAACAACGAACACCAGGGTTTCGCCTCCCTTGATCACACCACCGGCACCGTGCGCTCCGTAGCCAAGATCAGCAGGAATGGTCAGGCGACGACGCCCGCCAACCTTCATGCCCTGCACGCCTCGGTCCCAACCGGCAATAACTTGACCGGCGCCAAGAGCGAACTGGAACTCATCGCCACGGTCCCAGGATGCGTCGAACTGGGCTTTGGTTGACCAGGCAACACCTACATAGTGGACGTCCACGATTTTTCCGGCGACGGCTTCAACACCATCACCCACGATGAGATCTTCCATGGTGAGCTCCGTAGGGGCAGCGCCCTCGGGGATCACTACAACGGGCTTGTCACTGGCGGATGATGGCTGGGCTGAACTCATCCCCCCAGAATAGAGGCGAACGAACGGGTATCGAGGACGCCTACACCGATGGCTAAATCGATGCCTACCGCGCGGCCGAAAAATCGGGCAACCTGAGTGTGTGGGCCTTATGGCTCAGTGAACTTTCGGCCGGATTGAACAACCGGATTGAACAACGTAGTTTCGCCAGCAAACGAACGCTCAGACCGGAGCTTCCACCGGGCGTAGTGGCACAACCTGAGCAGGAAGCGAGTCCCACAAATCGGAGAGCAAATCATCACGCACTGATCGACGGGAAACATCGCTCCACAGGTTCACGTGCTGCAGCGGATCATTGAACAAGTCGTAGAGCTCACCTTCAGAACCATCATGCACCGTGCCGGGAAGGTAGGCGGTGCAGACAAAACCGTCACGGGTAATGGTGCGTACATGCATAGCCACGCCAAAGATAGAAGAATCCCATTCAGTAAGCACACGTACATGTTCAAGAGCGACTGCGTCGGAGTCGTCGACGGGAAGACGCTTGCCTTCCATCCACGGTTGGGCCTCGACACCAGCAATGGCGCAGAACGTTGGGGCAAGGTCAACGAGACCAACCGGAGCCGAAACCTCAGGGGCGACGACAACGGCTGCAGAAGGTGCTTGGCGCCAAATTAGTGGAATACGAGTCAAGGCATCCAGGTGATAGGGGCCTTTGAACAACAGGCCAAAATCGCCTTGGAACTCGCCATGATCGGTGGTCACCAAAACGTCGGTGTTGTTGTCCCAACCTCGGGCCGTTACCCGTTTCATGATCCGGCCAATGGCCTCATCAATCAGTTCATTTTCTACATGCACCAGCGCGTTGACTTCCCGTACCTGGTCATCGGTCAACGTGTTAGGAATCCACCGAGGCGGCGCTTCGTAGTTCCCGATCAAATCACCGTCGTACCAGTGACGGTAGTGACGGGGCTTACCATCGAGCACGGCTTCGCGCTGCGCACGGTCAGCGATGTAACCCTCGGGAAGGTCAAGGTCGCGCCAATCCACTCGCCCACGTTCTGATTGCGGCGGATCCCACGGGTGGTGCGGATCAGGGAAACTCACCCAGCAAAACCAGTCGGCATCATCATCGAGCGAGTCCAACCAGTCGATGGTTCGATCAGCAATCCACTCGGTGTGATACCACTCCCGAGGCACTTCGTTCCAGTGCGCTTGCGGCGCCCCGGTATCACCTCCGCCGGTTCCGTTGACATCAAACTGGACATCGAGGACGGGGAAAAACCACTGCGCTGCTTCAGGGTGATTTTTGCGAATCCACTGGGCATAGTGCAAGTTGCCATTGGGGCCGTGGGTAGCCAATTCCATGTGATCAAACCCCCGATGGGGACCATGCGTTCCTAAGCGCGCAAAGGAATTTTCGGGGAACTTGGCGAAGGGATCGAAGAACGGTTCGAAGTGCGCTTTGCCCAAGAGCGCGGTCTTGTAACCAGCATCCTGCAACACCGCAGCAACCGAAGG
>JAYTWN010000038.1:0-11823 GCA_043743435.1 Acidimicrobiia bacterium | reverse complement strand
CAAATCGTGGTCCGGGACAAAACTTGCGCTGCTTTCGGTGTAGCGGGACTGCGATACGCAAACAAACCGGACAATTCGCCCGAAGTTTTGGTCATCGGCACAAATCTGATGGGTAGCTTCGTCATCTGACGGCAGGACGACCAATCGGTATCGTTGGCCACCGACAACATCCACTTTGCCCATTTGTTGGCGAACTTGATTGTTCTCGAAGGCGATGATCTGGCCGACTGAACCACGAACCGTGATGGTGGACGGATCTCCGGTTACTACCTTCACACTCGCTGGGGCGAATACACCAGCGTTCAACTGCAAAAGGTAGCGACCCGAATCGGTGAGCGTGATTACTTCACTGTCATCTTTTGATCCCGACGCGATACTGCCTCCGGTAGGGCCAGCAAGTAACCACTCTCGATTGGCCACAATGCGGATCGATTGCCCCGCAGTTCCCGTGAAGTAGAACGGTGCTCCCCGTTCGGTATCGGCACGTACTTCCGGGCCGTCGATCGAGAGGCCCGTCGCCTTGGCTTCGTTGGCGGCTCGTGCGCCTGGGTCATTGAATACAGAAATCACCTGCGCACCAATTGGAGCAGCAGCCGTTTTTGTAGTGGTGCTCAAGGCTGTACTCAAGGCTGCGTTGGTAGGCCGAACCGTGCCCATGCCAACCAGGGTCACGGCTGTCAATGCTGCAGAGATTGCACGAAGAGATGATGTTCGTTTCGCCATGACCAATCGTATGCACAGTGAACAACGTTCAGGGGGACCAGCTTACGAAAGTCAACAACTTCTTGGTGATCCGTTCTAGGGTAAGGACATGGCGCCTGGCGACCGACAACAAGCCGTTCCCCTCCGACGTGCTTCGTTACGACCGCAAACGCTTTCCCGGCAGGGGCTTCAACGTCTGCAGGACCTCCAAGGTCTGCAAGGACAGGGTGACCGTAAACAGATTGGTCTGGGGCGTCGGTGGGCGTCGATTTTGCTGGCTGCTTCCACAATTGTTGGGCTGCAAACCGGATCGGCTCGGGCCGCAGAAGTTTCAATTCGAGTCAAGGCCGAAGTCCGGGGAACACAGCGGACTGATGCCTTCAAGTATCAGTACGAAATGTTCTGTGCACGTACCAATGGATCAGCAATTCTCACCTCGGAGAACAAAGAACAATTTGCGGTCACCGTCGGCAAGGGTGAGACCGTTACGGTTGGCACAAAAGAGTTCCCAAATCTCACCATGCAAGATGCTTGCTGGATTCGCATGAGTGCCGGGGATGGGAGCGAAACCACCTACAAGTCCAGCAATGGCATGCGCGCTGATGGATCGGTTCGTGATGCTTCGCCAGGCCTAATTTCCAGTGGTGGTTACCGATCGGCACCCGCCCTTGCAACGGGTGAACTGATCACCGCTACACACAGCTATACCGGCGACCTCGTAGTCACGAATCGCGTGGACGGAATTCCCGCAAACGGAACTGCCATCGTTGCGGTTTCGATCCGTTGTGACAATCAAGGAATATCTCGCAACCTAAATTTGAGCGATGGTGACCGCGAATTGATCACCGGTATTCCCACGGGGAGTTCGTGTCGAGTGTCGACGTTGGCCGGTCGAAGCCGAACCGAAGACAACAGCGGCTCCCCCAGTGATGGAGTTGTGGTCATCACCCCCATTCGCTCTGAATGTCTCGATTTGCGCAATGCAGCTGCCGATTGCCGAGCCACCGTCTTCGTCACGACTTCCTATGAGCCAGCGCTTGACCCAACCCGCGTGGCCGATCCCAACCAATCCACCACGTCGGCCCCGACCACCACCAACCCCGACGACGCCAACCGCCAGAACGACCCCGCTCAAGCCGCCCCAGCAACCGCAGCGCCCGCGGTAGCTCCTGCCCCAGCCGTCGCGGTGGACGCCACGCCAGTCTTTACCGGCTAGCCCGGCAGGCCCAAACCGGTGGATTCAGGTGTTCAACAGGGACCCTATTCCACGGGTTTGCGGCAGATTAAGGTGCTCAACAAGGACCCAATTCCACGGGTTTGCGGTCGTTGTTCGTAAAGTCGGGCTCGGGCAAAGTGGGGTAAATATCATCGAGTCCCCTGCGCTACTAGGCAAAACCTCAAATCAAGGTCGCTTGGGATGTGGCGAACTTCTAGAGTGAGAACCCATGGATACCGCATCGCCAACCTTCAGGATCGAACCCAACCCCAACCCTGCAAGCGCCGAGCGAGTGACGGCCGTCCATGCCAACCCGGGATTCGGCAAGTTCTTTACCGACCACATGCTTTCGATTACCTGGACGGCCGAGGATGGTTGGCACGATCACCGCATCGAACCCTATGGGCCCATACCAATGGATCCTGCATCTTCGGTGCTGCACTACGCCCAGGAAATCTTCGAGGGCCTCAAGGCTTACCGTCACGCCGACGGCTCGATCTGGACCTTCCGCCCCGCGGCCAATGCTGCCCGCTTCAATCGCTCGGCCACCAGACTTGCTCTACCAAATCTTCCCGAGGCCACCTTCGTCGCCGCGTTGGAGGCCATGGTGCAAATCGATCGGCGTTGGGTTCCGACGGGTACTGAGGACAGTTTGTATCTGCGTCCCTTCATGTTTGGAACTGAAGTGTTCCTTGGCGTGCGTCCATCCGCTGAGGCCCGTTTTATGGTCATCGCTTCGCCGGTAGGACCGTACTTCTCGGGCGGCGTGAAGCCTGTGTCGATCTGGCTTTCGTCGAACTATACGCGCGCTGCTGCCGGTGGGACGGGGGCCGCCAAGTGTGGTGGTAATTACGCAGCGGGGCTCGCCGCACAGATTGAAGCCAGCGCCAATGGTTGCGATCAGGTCTGCTTTGTTGATGCTGCGGAAAACAAATGGGTTGAAGAGCTGGGTGGCATGAATTTGTACTTTGTTCGAGCCAACGGTGAATTAGTAACTCCACCTACGAGTGGGACCATTCTTGAAGGGGTAACTCGTTCATCGATTCTGTTACTTGCCACTGAGCTTGGCCTCACCCCGGTAGAACGCCCGATTTCGATCGACGAGTGGCGAGCTGGAATTGCCTCCGGCGACATCCGCGAAGTGTTCGCCTGTGGCACTGCCGCTGTCGTTACTCCGGTTGGACGCCTCGTTTGGGAAGGCGGCGAAATCGGTGATTCCACTGCAGGCGAAATGACCATGCGTATCCGCGATTCCCTTGTAGGCGTCCAATACGGACGTAAACCCGATACCCACAACTGGCTACACCGCCTCGCGTAGGCACTACTCCGCCAAGGCAATCCCAGCGACCACAAAACCGCCGCTCCTTCTTTCGTAAGTCCTACGTGCCCATATTGGGTGGGAGTTGAACTGCTATCAACACAGAAATTCCCACCCCAGTATGCGCGCTTAAGTAGGAGCCGAAGCATCCTTCGCGCTCTGCACTAAAGCCTGGTCGCAGAACGACCATACCAACTTGCTTGGCCTCAGTTCTCGGGATTTAGCTTGGCATTCCCCGCCAACAACGCCTCATTCGGACCGATCGCGACTCCGAGATACCGCACCCGACCAGCAGACTTGGCACGGGCAGGATGATTGCCGCGAGAAGTGCCGTGCGAAGCTTATGGTCCGCCGCTCAGCCACTGGAGGCTACCGCTCCCACGCGTTCTCGATCTTCGCATATCGGGTCCGCGCTTCGCCGTAGAGAGAAACCTGAATATCCTTCGGATTCCTTTGAAGAAACGCGCCGTTCAAATCGGCATGCATTAAGGGAATGTCATTCCCGGCAACTAAGTCGCCCTTTTCATTGAGATACTTCGCCACCAGAGAATCCTTTCGAAGATTCGCAACGCTTGGACCGTTGCGCTGGATTAACTGGCACTGCCACCCACGTTTCATGAATTCACTCACGTCGCTCCCGTCAGAGTCTTTCGGGACTACAAACAATTTGGGAAAACAAGCGTTAAAACCGACAGTCACCGCCCCACCCTCGGCAAAACGCGCACGGACAGCTCCGAAAGCTTCTCGCCAACGCCTGGCCCGAGCCCTTCCTTCCAACTGAACACCGGTTTCGCGATCGGTGATGGCATCGTCAAAAAAGCGACTCGCCACGTCACCAACCTGCGCAGGCTCAAGCTCCGGATCGATCTTCACCAATTCCGCCAACAAGCTCTCATTTGGAACCCACAGCGATTCTGACGTGGCGCACCCCGATATTGAACCAACCCCGATTACTAGAACCAGAACTCGAAGGAACCTCATTGCTTCGGACCTCTTTCCCAGCGTGATGGCGGTTTGAGAAGCACCGAGCTCTCTCGTCGGCGGCATCGCTGCGATGACAAGCTCTGATAGTTTCACCCGTACTCTATGCCGGGCCGTTCCCACTGCCTAAGAATCTTCTCAAGGTTGCCTTGGGCATCTGGATACAACGAGTGTTGCGAATTGCCCGGATCGATTCGGTAAATGGCGCCGTGCAATTCCCGATGCATCAGATTTATGTCAGCCCTTGCAACGAGGTCACCCTTTGCGTCTAAATACTTCGACACCAAAGGATCCTTCCGCAACAACGCAACGCTTGGACCGTTACCCTGAATCAATTGACAAACCCAACCAAAAATCATCAACTGGACCACATCAGCGTCCTTTGCTGGCGAGTAGGCCTCCGGAAAACACACATTGAAGCCAGCAGTAACAACACCACCATCTGCGAACCGCCTACGAAGCATCTCGAAAGCATCACGGTAACGATTCTCTCGCTTCTTGCCCATCAGCCCTTTGTCGGTCTTCCCAATCAGTAAGGCCTCATCAAAATACTGCCGAACTGCCCTACCGACCCGCTTCGCCTCGAACTCCGGGTTCATCGTAACAATCTCAGCCAACCGGGCATCCTTAGGGACCCACTGCGCTTCCGAACCGCCACACCCGACCAACAAGCTCAACGTTATTGCGAACAAAACAGCTCGAAATGAAAGGTTCATTCGCTCAGGTCCGTGTTCCAACCCGAAAGCGCTTTTTCAAGCACTCCTTGCGGCCCCGGATACTGCGACCACTGTGGGTTTGTCGAATGAATACGATAAAACGCCCCGTTTATGTCTTCCATCATTTCCTTCAACTTCGCAGGTTCGGGGATCCTAACCGTTCCGTTTACCGTCAAGTACTTTGCAACCCACGGATCCGTTTTCAGCTCTTCGATTCCTGGCGTCGTGCCTTCAAGAATTCTTCGCTGAAATTGGAACGTCACGAGTGCATTTACCCCGATTGGCTTGAAGGTATCAGACGGAATTCCCGAAATGTATGACATCAATCCATCTCCAGCCCCCGCCCAAACTACGCCGCCTAACCCACCCGAACCAGAGGCGAGTCCCCCGGTAGCAAGGCTCACCACAATCGTTGCAATAAGTACATACTTTTGCGCTGCCGATTGCTGTTCATCGGATCGTGCTCTCAGACCATCGTTGATCGATCCAGTCACTCGTTTGAACGCTGTTCCCGCATTTCGAGCGTTTCGATAATCCTGCCGCGGATCCACAACATCAAGACGATTCAGGAGCCGACCAAAACTGGCAGCAATTTCGTCTGCGGCCCGTCTTGATTCTGCCAGCACAGTTATGAATTGCAGAAGCTGATTTCCCGTTAAACCTGGTAAAGAACCCAACGAATTAGATGCAAGGGTCACGATGCATCCGTTTGCGTAGTCCTTGTGAGCCATTGCGTCGTTAAGCAGAGCGGCCAGGGCAACTCTGCCACCATCGGTCAGCTTGTATTTGCCTTGCTCTGCAAAGGCGTGCTTGAAAATGTCGAAGAGGAATTGACCTTCTCCGGGGCCGGGGTGTTGCGTGGCGTAACCGTGGGTAGCAGCACGCAAGAACAACGCTGCGATTAGGTCGGTTGCTTTGTCATCAATATCTCGGGCACTCCACTCCGAATCCTTTGGGGCGTTGGCGTTCCATATCCGGCGCTTGGAAAGTCGATCGGGGCCATCGAGCCATTTCTTGTAGTCAAGCCATGCCTGGTCCGCGGTTTTGCCAGCGAACAGGATCGACGATGCCGCGCCCGGGTTGCTTCCAAGCGCATCCAACACACGCAATCCTGGTGGTTCAAGAATAAGAAACTTCTGGAGTTCTTCTTTGAAGCTCTCTTTGTTGACTACGAAACGCTGAAAGCCAAGGTTGAGCATCTCGAAGGAATTCGTGACCCCTGATTTGAACAGAAAGCCCGCTACTTCCCTATCGCCGGATCGAATCAACGTTGCCAAACCGCTAGCGCTGAAGTTGGGG
Organism: Acidimicrobiia bacterium; assembly: GCA_043743435.1. Classification (GTDB taxonomy): domain Bacteria; phylum Actinomycetota; class Acidimicrobiia; order Acidimicrobiales; family JANYDT01; genus JANMZO01. The sequence goes on along the minus strand of JAYTWN010000038.1, from coordinate 5,591 downwards.
GCAAACGACGCCGACCCAACCAGTTTGCGTAGTTCACTACCCAGTGCAAGCTCTTTGAAGTCACGGCCATCGAGCCCGACTGAAGCATAGGCAAGAACTTTGAGAAGATCGGGACCAGTCGCGGTTTCGACTAACACAAGCGCGCTGGCGGGTGAGCGGTCCGAGTTATTGAAAGCAGTAAGTACGCGATGGATCTGCTCAAGATCGTCCTTCGTCATTTCGAGATCGTCGCCAGCTCGGGCCAGAACACCGATCAGACCGGTCAGATCTTTGGTCGAAAGCGCCTTGAGTTGGGCGTCGGTCACTGACTTTGCGATGTCGCGCAGCTCGTGGGCGAAACCCACGTGATTTGCGAGCGCGCGAAGCGTGTTGTTGTTTTCTGCGGCCAGCGCGGCCAAATGCAGCTCGGGATTCTTTGGATCAACCACGCCAGCCAATCGCAACGCAAGCTTGAGTTCCTTATTGGACATCGACGCATCACTTTTCGCGTTGAGTAACACCCGAATCGATTGATCAAGTTCCTCGCGTGAAAGCCTGGCCAGTTCCTCGTCGGTCAGCGCTGGGAGATCGTCATTTGATTTGGGTTGCGGTGCCGTTGCGATATTCGGCGATTTCTTCGTCTCTAACGGGCCGGAGCGAAGAGCCAAAAATCCGAGTGTGAGGCTCCGTTGATCGAATCCTCGGCTTTTACCGAGGTTGTCCGTAAGCGCACGAACCATCGACTGATGCCCGAAATGGTTTTTCAACCCATCAATTGTCCGCCGATTGCCTGTTCGGCGTCGTAGTCCAAATTCCGTGGAGGCAAGTTCTTCATCGAGGCTCAGATCAACCCGCGTTCCTCGACGAATGCTTGCCGTTCGACGCAGAAGATCTCGGGCACCCACCCCACTGGGGCCCAATTCCGTGGAGGCTGCCCGCATGATCTGCTGTTCAATTCGGCGTATCTCCCCGGTAAGGACATCAATTTTGGACCGGACCTCCTGGGTTCGGATTGGTGTTCCAGCCTTGGATGAAGCGAAATCAGCTCGATCGGCCGCATCGAGTAGCTGTGCCCGAGCCTGCAGCAGAACCGCAACCCCATGTTGGAATTTGTCGGGGTCCACGAAGCTGGTTGGGGTGAGTGCGGAACGCCGAATCGCCTGGGTCACGGGAAGAGCTTGAACTGAAGTGCCCTTCACGGTGTATCTGCTCGGTCGAGCGTTGGTCGATTTCATCCATCAAGCGTAAGGACCTACAGCGGCCATCGGGAGAGGGCAACACGCGCTAGCGCCAATATCGAAGGCACGTAATCCTCAAAACCACGCCCACCTTGACGCGCAGCTCGCTTGACATCCGGTACGGCGAACCTATTTGGCTTTACCGATCGAGGCACGCTCAAGGTTGGCGGGTTTGCCGATATCAACGTGTTCGCCCTTGATGATTTGCGGCTTCCCACACCTATTACCCAATCAGCGCGCATACGGTATTGCTACACGATCGAGCTGCTACACGATCAAAGGGCTACACGATCAAAGGGCTACACGATCGAGGCGATGTAGTCACCGATGGCTACGGTGCCTGAAGGCATGGCAGAACCTTCGGCGACGGTGGATTTGATCGCGGCAGCAATGCGATCGGCCGCGGCGGTTTCGCCGAGGAAGTTAAGCATCAGACCGGCCGAGATGATGGCTGCACGAGGGTCGGCAATACCTTTGCCTGCAATGTCGGGGGCAGAGCCGTGGACCGGTTCAAACATCGAAGGACCCGTCCGCGCAGGGTTCAGGTTGCCCGAAGATGCCAAGCCCACACCACCGGAAACCACACCGGCGAGATCGGTGATGATGTCGCCAAACAGGTTATCGGTCACGATCACGTCGTAACGCTGTGGGGAATCGACGAAGTAGATGCACGCAGCATCAATGTGGTTGTAAGCGGTGGCCACATCGGGGTACTCCGTGGCCACTTCGTTAAATGTGCGCTGCCAAAGGTCACCGGAGAACTGCAACACGTTGGTCTTATGAATCAGGGTGAGGTGCTTGCGATCGCGGGTGCGGGCCAACTCAAAGGCATACCGAACAGCACGCTCGACGCCCATCCGGGTGTTCACGCTGCCTTGGGTGGCCACTTCAAACGGGGTGCCTTTGCGCAGAATGCCGCCCTCCCCGGCATAGGTACCCTCGGTGTTTTCGCGGATGACGATGCAATCCACATTGTTCTGGGGGTACAAAAACGGACGCTGGTTGATATAAAGGTCGAGCGAGAACCGCATTTTAAGCAGGAGCCCACGCTCCAGCACACCGGGCGCAACCTCTGGGGTACCAATAGCACCCAACAAGAGCGCATCAAAGCCTCGCAACTCTTCGAGCACCGAATCGGGAAGCACTTCACCAGTTCGTGCATAAAACCGTCCGCCCAGGTCATACTCGGTGGTTTCGAGCTTCACACCCGTAGCAGCAACAACTTTGAGGGCTTCAGCGAGCACATCGGGGCCGATTCCGTCGCCACCAAGAACCGCAATTTTGTGAGCCATTTGTACCCCTAAGAAGTGTTTCGCAAGAGCCCCGATGGCGTTACGAGCGTTGGAAACAATAGCGGGCACTCTGGGCGGTGAAATTGGGCGGTGAAATTGGCCCGTGAAAGCAGCCGGGTGAAAGCGGCCGGTGAGAATGCCGCTCCCAACGTTCGATGGCGTGACGAACCGGGCCAGGAAGGAAGGTGAGGTGGTATCCGCGTGTTCGTTCACTCGTGCGTTCACTCGTGCGTTCAGTCGTTCGTGTATTTCGGGAGAAGGTGCCGGACCGGGAAGGCGGCTAGTAACCTGTGGGGCGTGAGCACCAAGTTGTCCCAGCAGGCCTTCGACCGCCTCAAAGCCGAATTCGACGATCTTTCCACTCGAGGCAAGATTGATATTGCTCGGCGTATCGAATCGGCCCGTGAGCTGGGCGATCTCTCCGAAAACGGCGATTATCATGCCGCCAAAGAGGAGCAGGGAAAGATGGATGGCCGTATGCGCCAAATCCGTGCCGTGATCGAGGATTGCGAAATCGTTGAACTGGTTGATACGTCGTCGGTCGGTTCGGGCTCGGTCGTGGAAATTCGTTACGAGGGTGACGACGACACCGAGACGTATCTGGTGGGCTCGATCGAGGAGCGCCGCGAGGGTCTAACGGTCGCCTCTCCCACGTCCCCTTTGGGCGCTGCTTTGCTCGGTTGCAAGGTTGGCGACATGGTGGAGTACCAGGCACCGGGCGGCAAGTTGCGAGTAGAAATCGTCAGCATCTCCGCGTGAGCGGTATTTGTCCCCTCCGCGTGAGCGGTATTTGGCATCTCCGCGTGAGCGGTATTTGGCCCTTCCGCGTGAGCGGTTTTCGTTCCTCTTTGGTTCGGCTTTTTACGTCTGGTCCCAGGATCCAGTTGACGCGGTCTGTCCCTGACTGTTTCCAGGTTGGCCGGTTGTGTCACCTCTAACCCCCGCACCAACGAAACGCACCCACGCTGCGCCGCGTCTCGATTCGTTTCACGCCATTGGCGATGGCCATCACGGGGCACTTCTCGATTCGACGGGGACCATCGTTTGGTACTCCCCCGCCGGCATTGATGAACCTGCGGCACTCTATTCGTTGCTGGCAGGTACTGGCGTTGCTGCCGCTTCGGCCGGGCGTGTACAACTGGCCTTGGAACGCCCTGACACCGTTGGTTCGGTTTCGGTTTCCGGCGATGCACCAATCATACGTACGCAGATTGCCGGACGTGAATCACTGCTGGAAATCGCCGACCATCTCGTAGGTGCACGTATTGTTCGGGTGCTTACCATGCTTCGAGGCCGTGATTTGGTCATGCCGACGATCATTGGCGGCGATCGTTTTGACATTCCCCGAAAAACCAATCGCTGGTCTAATGGTGTGGCCTTCGGCGAGTTGATCGTTGCCGGGATCGATCCTTCGCAGGGTGCGTGGCTTGAAGCGGGCGAACGACTTGTAGTCACGATTGGCGCACACGACGAGAAGGGCTTTCTGCGGACGGGGCCAACCCAGGGTGACCTTACCGTTGGAGCGGCGCTGGCCGAGCAGGAAGATTTGGAGCGTACGTGGCGGTTTACGGTGGGCAATGCCGAGATTGGCGGGCCCTATGAAGTGGCTGCTCGCCGCTCGCTTCGGGCATTACGGATGCTCACGAATCCCTCTACCGGCGGATTGCTGCGTGCACTTACCACTTCCCTTCCAGCCCGCGTCGGCAACGAACGCAACATTGATGAGCGTTACGCCTTCATTCGCGACAACGCCGAAACAGTGCGATTGTATGAACGAATCGGTCGTTTCGATTGGGCCGACGCCACGCGAAATTGGCTACATGATCGATACGCCGATCCACTTTCTCCCGAGTTGGCAGTTGCTGGCGCCTATCGGTCGTCGGGTGAACAGGCACCTTCGGAATCCGACTCCATGTTGGCGGGCTGGGATGGCAACGGCCCCGTTCGCTTAGGCACCATGGCTGGAAGTTCCCTGGATCTGGGTGGGATTGCTCTTGGCACCTTGATGCTTGATGCCGCTCGGAGTTGGTCGTCGCTGGAGCGAGTAGGTGATTGGCTTTGCGAGAATTGGCGCCGTCGCGATCGTGGACATTGGAACGAACGTCATCAGGGCCATTCCCATATCGAGAGTGTACTTAGTGTTTTAGTAGCACTTGAGGCGTTGATTTCGTCGGCAAGGGTTCGGAACGTTTTGGATCCCGCCATCATTGGTTGGTCGATGTGCGTGCGCGAGATTGATGCGTGGTTGGAGGCCGAGGGGCTGTTCGGTAAACGACCTACCGCTGGCTGGCGACGAGCTGGGGGCGATGATGCCGACGACACGAGCGATGCCGCGTTGTTGTCGATGCTTTCTCGATCTGGTCCGCGGTTGCGTGAAGACGTGCAAGACGATCCATCCACTCGTTTGACGGCGACGCTGGATCAATCGTTGGCGCAGCTCTGCGAAGGCGTGCTTACCTATCGTCATATGCCTCACGCTTCCGACGGATTTCCCCCTGGGCAGGGCGGCGATTTGTGGGCGTCGTTCACGATGGTAAGCGCACTTTGTACTGCCGAGCGGTGGGAGCTTGCTCACTCCCGTATGGACTCGTTGATTTCGCTCATGGGCCCCACCCATATCGGAGCCACGCACGCTGACCCTATCACCGGTGACCTGCGCGGCAACCTTCTCGCCGCCCCTGCCCACCTTGCGCTTATCAACGCTGCCCTCGACCTCGGCGCCGGTCCGCTGTAGAAATCGCAACCTATTTACCTGTCAACTTGGCCATAGAGATTTCGACCTTTCCTGCGCCTTAACAATTAGGTTTGCCGAAGTTGCTGACCGGGCATAACGCAGAAGTTCCTCTCCGTTCTATCAGTGTGGACTGGCTCGTCGCTGTGTTTGACGTCTGACTTACAGCTGGCCCGCATCTAACCCCGAATCTGACCTGCGTCTGAACTGCTCAAATCCGCTCCACAAATGCAGGAATGCCCCGCGATCGTCGTTGATGCTGGGCCAAGCGATGCGTTCATGATCTCAACCTACGAAACTCGCCGGCGTAGGTGCCACCAATGGCCGATCGGGCCATAGGCAGGATCAAAC
>JAYTWN010000037.1:0-3932 GCA_043743435.1 Acidimicrobiia bacterium | reverse complement strand
CGTGCACATAGTGAAGAACCTTCAAGGTTTTCCCCAAGCGGACACTCTGGACCTGTAGTTGTCTCGGAAGGCACTCAGGCTGAGCGATTGACCGACGGGCAACTGGCCATGCTGGCCTTTCCGGAGCGCATTTCCGTGCGTAGCGGTGATGATCCTGGCCGCTACCAACTGGTGTCGGGAGGGATTGCCAGTTTGAACGATGACCACCCGTTGCGAGGAACCACCGTTCTTGTAGCTGTTGATCTCGACGGGGATCGGCGAGCCGGACGAATCTTTGAAGCGGTAGCCACCACCATCGAGGAAGTTCTTGCGCTCGGCCAACCCACACAACTTCGTCGCCGATCGGCCCGATTAGCCAGTGGACGTATCGAAACTCTTGAACAAACGTGGATGGGCTCGGCACTGTTGCGCCAACGCGTCGTTGAATCCTCAAGCGACGACGTTGCTTCTGCGGCCCTTGCCGATCTTGACCTCGCAGCCGTTCTTGCCACTGGCGGAGTTGGATCGCTTCGTGCACGAGTCTCAGTGCTCGCGAACCTCGATGGCCCCGTAAACGACTGGCCCGATTGGTCACTACGTGCACTTATCGATTCGGCCGACGAGTGGTTAATCCCAGCCCTTCGGGGGCGTAACGCCAAAGACCCCCTCAACGGCTTGGATCTCAGCGGGGTACTTCGCGATACGTTGCCCTATGAGCTTCGGAAACGACTAGACACCGAAACGCCGGTACACGTAACAATTCCCACCGGACGAGACGTAAAAGTCGACTATCTCGACGATGGTGGGCCAACTATCGAAGCGAAGCTGCAGGAATTCTTCGGTACTCGTCAGGGACCAAGTATCGCCGGCGGACGAATTCCAGTGCGACTCATCCTGCTCTCTCCGAAAGGACGACCGGCTGCCATCACCGCCAACCTCGGAGCCTTCTGGACCACGGGCTACCCCGCGGTTCGCACCGATCTCCGCGGTCGCTACCCTCGACATCCATGGCCCGAAGATCCAACCGAAGCCGTCGCCACCGCCCGCGCCAAACCTAGGGGTACATAGCTTACGTGGACAGTGTTGAGCCGTCACGTCCCCCCGGTGGATTTGCTTCAGCAGAGCCCTTTCTGCCGAGCCCTTTCATCAAAGCCCTTTAAGGAACCTGCCGACGACTTCGAGATAGGTGGGGAACTGGTCGTAACGGACGTGGTGTCCGGCCCCGGGCACTTGGTGCCACTGCAACAACGGATTGATTTGGGCAGCTTCGCTCGCTAACGCCTCAGTAATGATGGCGCCACGGTCGACCCGGTCACCAAGCAGGAGCAACGCCGGTGAAGTGAACGCAGCTACCCGATCACGCCAAGGAGATCGTGCGGGGAGGAAGGGTCCGAACACTGCAACGTCGATTTGCAGCCGACCGTCGGTAGAAAGGGCAATGTCGACGGGATCCCACAGCGGTTCATCGTTTGTACGCAGAGCAATAGCCTCGTCACGAGTCTTGGTTTGTATGTCCACAATCCATCCCAGCCAAGCTGCCGTTCGTTGGGCGCGGGCATCCACGCTGGCAACAAGTTCGGCCTCGGTTGGTTCAAACCACGCAGGATCTTCCAACACCACCCCGCGAGTTTGGTCAGGATGCTCGGCAGCGAACTTGGCAATAGTTGAGCCGCCCATGGAATGCCCGATCAAGGCCGGACGATCAAGCCCCAACTGCGTAACCACCGCCAACAAATCCGCTGCGCGCTTGTCATCGTCGAACGACGTCCCAACACGATCGGAAAGGCCGTGGCCCCGAGCGTCGTAGGCCACCACGTCCCAATTTGCGGCAAAGGCTTCCGCGGCGCGAGCGAAATACAACGCACAATCGGTAAAGCCATGAACGAACACCAACGGGGGTTTCACTACGCCGTTCACCGAGGGCGAACGGAAGTACCGCAACGAAATATCGTCTGAAACATCGCCCGAAACATCGCCCGAAACAATGAACCCCTGCGGCCAATCCTGCATCGCGGTGATGATGGCCACCGAGCCCGGGAGCGAAGCTGGTGAATCGCTCACAGGGAATTGAAGTGATCAATGATCGGCTGGTTCTTGTCGAGCACCGCCAACGCAGCGTCGCGATCCAAAGGCGGTAAACCCACCGCACAGAATGAGGCGCCAGCAGCAGCAAGACCTTCGATGTGGGTGATGTTGGCCTTGGTACCAAACACCCCGAGCGTCAACGTCGAGGGATCCCGACCAGCATCTTGGGCAGCTTGGAGAATCTTCACCCAATTGTCGGCAATGGAATAGCGCCCCTCAATGGGCATCCAGGCATCGCCAAACTCGATCAGGTGCCGAACCGTGACCGGGGAGGCAGCCGCACCAAACACGATCGGCGGACCAGGCTTTTGAATCGGCTTCGGCCATGCTAGGGCCCGATCAAACTGCACATGCTCCCCATGGAACGATGCCTCATCCTGGGTCCATAACTCCTTGCAGGCCAAAACTTTTTCGCGCAAAATGGCCCGTCGACGGGTGGAGTCGGTCCCGTGATTTTCCATTTCCTCAATGTTCCAGCCATAACCAACGCCAAGAATGGCCCGTCCGTTTGAGAGATGATCGAGCGAAGCGACTTGTTTGGCCAACCAAATCGGATCACGCTGAGCTACCAAGGTGATACCCGTCGCCAACTTCAATTTGGTGGTCACTGCCGCAGCGGTGGCCAGAGCAAGGAACTGGTCATGGGTGCGCCAATACTCCTGGGGCAGGGAAGGTGCGCCAACGGTTCCACCCCAGGGCGTGATGCGTGACGCAGGAATATGGGAGTGCTCGGGGAACCACACCGCATCGTACCCACGGGCTTCAAGCTCCCGAGCAAGCTCAGCGGGCTGAATCCCTGTGTCGGTAGGAAAAATGAGTGCGCCAATTTTCATGGGAGTTCCTCGGTGCGTTGAAATGAAACGAAGTTGGATAGGTGAACGAACCAGCTTGTTGGCCTCGGGTAAAGGCCGGTTGAAGCCGAAGCCGTTGAAGTTACTCGTGACACGCCTTGTGTTGCGAGTTGAGTTGCGAGTTGAGTTGCGAGTTGTGTTGCGAATTGGTTAAGCCGGGCTCTCCCGAGCACTTCCGGAGCAATCGTGTGCCCGAAGTGCGTATAGTGCTCGCCTTGTTCGGGGAAGTTCCGAGCATTTGAATAGGGGAGAATGCATATGAAGCGTGGCCTAATCGCCATTCCGCTTGTCGTAGCATCGTTGTTCGCAGCGAGCTGTTCCAAAGACAAGACCACCGACACCACCGTCGCCGCGGCTGAAACTGAAGCCGCAGCCGACACCACCGCCGCAGCCTCTGACACCACAGCTGCTGTGGCGACCGAAACCACCGCCGCCATGGCCGCGGAGACTTCAGCCGCTGCGGCCGCCACTCCCGCCGGAGACGCCGTAAAGGCCGCCTGGATCTACGTTGGCCCAACCAATGACGGTGGCTGGACCACAGCGCATGACAACGGCCGCAAAGCTGTTGAAGCCGCTCTTGCTGGCAAAGTCATCACCACCTTCAAGGAGAACGTTCCTGAAGGCCCTGAAGTTGCCACGGTTATCGACGACCTCGTAAAAGACGGCAACAAAATCATTTTCGCTACGTCGTTCGGATTTGGCGATGCCATGATTGCCGCCGCCAAGAAGTACCCCGATGTGAAGTTTGAGCACGCCACCGGCCTGCCGAATGACATCGCCAACTTCTCCTCCTACTTCGGTGCAGGCGAAGAAAGCCTCTACCTGGCCGGAATGGCAGCAGGCAAGGTTACCAAGAAGAACGTAATTGGCTTCGTTGCACCGTTCCCGATCCCCGAAGTAGTCCGCCACATCAACGCCTATACGCTCGGTGCACAGTCGGTTAATCCGGCCGCAACCGTCAAAATTGTTTGGGTGAACTCTTGGTTCGATCCTCCAAAGGAACGTCAAGCCGCTGAG
>JAYTWN010000036.1:0-8174 GCA_043743435.1 Acidimicrobiia bacterium | reverse complement strand
TATGAAGAAGTGACCTCGCTCGATAAGGAACCCACGGTATACGTCGACATGAGCGGATCGGGTCCGGTTCGCGCCGCGCTCCACCACCATCTTGGCGATATGCTCACCTACGATTGCGGCGTAGGCGGAACCCATTGGGATGACATGGCCGACCGTTCCGGCTCCGCAGCTCCCCTGCCCGGCCCTGCGCCAAAAATGTTCTTTGCACCTTCGCAAGTGCAGAAACGAAACACCGATTGGGGACCTGCAGGCTTCGCCTCGCGCCTAGCCGAAGCTTGGACGCTGTTCCTCGCCAGCGTCGTCTCCGCCGACAAACCATGGATGACTATTGAACCTGTCGACGGCGCCGAAGCAACCGCCGCCTGTTTCGATGCCCAAGTAACCGGCACCGCCAGTCCCGAAATCGGTTTCGTCGCCCAGGTGAGTTAACCCGTCGATCTGCGAAGTACCCCGCTCAAGACCGGCCAATGTTGAGGGAGTCGATCACACAAGCGAGTCCGGACTCGGGCGAGTCCTAGGGAATCCGGTCGTTACGCCGTTTACAAACCGGTCTATTGACCGCACTCAAAAACCAACGGCCGCTTTCGACGCTGAACCGTCCTCACCGAACAAACTGCACGCACTGAACCCACTGTGCGCTGTCCGCCGTGCCATGTGCGCTGTCTGGAGGGTCTGAACACAACGAGGAGACCTGGCGTAGGTCTCGCTGGTTCGCTAAGGTCGTTTGTGGCCAATAGTGAAGCGTCGACTCTTAATGCTGGCGGGCCCCATCTCCGCTTCGCCTCGAGTTCCACCGGTAAGTCCTTTCCCGACCGGCAAGCCGGACCGGGGACTCATTGAGCGAGCAACGTTTCAAGCTAACGACGACGAGCCAACCAGTGAAAGCCCCAGCGGCCTCGCGTGGGTTGAACAAGGGCCGCAAGAGCAGCCGTGATCGGATTGCACTAACAACGTGGCCCGAGGGCCGCGATGGCAAAGTGCATTGCACGATCACCCTGGAATGGGATCGAGCGGCGGCGATGCATCCTCGGATTGTTCCCATCACGCTCATCGCATATGCCTTCAGTCAAGCACTCCAGAAAAACCCCGCAGCCAACCGTCGCGTTGCCCTCTGGAAGATTCGGCCGCACAAAACCGTCAGCATCTCTTTTGCGGTTGATGACGGCGACGATCTACGCATTGCCGTTCTTCAGCGCGCCGATGAAATGCATCCCAAACAGTTGCAACACGCCTTGCGACTTGTAGCGAAAGATGCCCGCCTCGGGATTGGACCATTGGCCCGCTGCACGCGACTAGTTTCATATGCGCCCGTGGTAATAGGTCGTCCGCTTCTAAAAATCTGGTCACTGTTATCGGCCGGGTTCGGGATTGGAATGCTCGGTGTTCCCGGTGCACCGTTTGGGGCAGTTCTGTTGTCGTCCGTCGAGAAGTTTGGTCTTCCTGCCGCCAACGTGCCGCTCGTTCCGTTTACTCGTTGCGCATTTGTGTGCGCGGTTGGTGCAGTCAAACCCTTCGTCATCATTCGGGATGGCGCGGCCGTGGTTACAAACGTGGTGGAACTCTCCGTGAGCATCGACCATCGCATCTGCGACGCTTCACAACTTTCCGCATTCCTTCATGACTTCGAAGATGCCTTTTACAAACCGACTGAAGCAACGTAACATGACAGAGCAAATGCCCCTTGACATCGGTGGGTAATTGATGCTGGGTTAACCGACCCGTGAGGCGAGGTTGGGGCGGGCAATGCGAACTTCTACGCCGGGCGACCAGAGTGCCGTTGGCGGGCCAAGAGGGGCGGGAAGTCCAGCAGGAGCAAGCACAGTTTCATCGCCACGCAAAAGCTCCGCGTCAAAGAGCGGCCAGGTTGGGTGATCGATCTGTGCCCATAGCAATCGACTAAAAAACGTGGAACCGAGCGCCCAACGAGCCGTGAGGAACGCCGCCAAACTGTCCTCGCTCGGAACTATCGGAGCGCCAATGCGAATCTCGATATCGGTCTTTGCCGTCGACCCGGGAGCAGGTTTTGGCCAGTTCCGCGCTGAGCGATACCGAACCGTGGCACCCTCACCCAACGCCGAGGTTCTATCGTCGGGGATTGCTGAGGGATCGCTCAAACTCTGCAACTTGGCGCTCATCGACTGAGCACTGATCGACTGAGCGCTGATCGACTGAGTGCTGATCGACATGGTCGCCGTGCAATAGGGAAGGCCGTACCCAGCACGGGCAATCAGGGTCGGCGCCACTCGATTGATGTCGAGACTAAAAAACCAAACCGCTCGACGACCTCGGCGGTCAAGGATGTACGTTCGAACGTTGGTCTCAGGGAACGTACCAAACCGACCGGCACTAAACCCTCCGTTTGGGCCGAAGGGCAACCGAATCCGTCGCATCTCAAACGGGATCAGTCCCACCCAGGCTGAACCGTCGTAGGTGTCAACGGTGAAACCTTTCGGAAGCAAACGCTGCACCACCGAGGGTTCATAACGCCAATGAATTTGGGTGACGTTGTACCAACCCTGGAGCATGATCGGGCGGGCCACCGGGCGTGTCGTCGTCAGCGAGATCGGTTCTAACTGCGAAAGCTTCACGCATCCACGATTCCACACCTCACCGCGAAACCAGTAGCGAGCGCCGGTGTTTACGGCCGCAGGCCGACTTCGCCACCCAGACAGTTCGGCAACGAAAGAATCGTAAGTAGACGAGGTAGATGAAGTACACGCCAGGCTTTTTGACCGCACTCGCGGAGAGGAGAACTACGGAGAACTATGGGCGGTCGGGGAATTGGGGCGAGGCGGTGCGGGTGCGCTTGAGTTCCCAGAAGCCGGGGACGGTGGCTACGGCGATGAAACCGTCCCACAGTTGCAGCGACAATTCGGGGCTTGGGACCGACGTGATGACCGGGCCAAATAGCGCCACTTTTTCACCGTCGGCATTTTTGAAGGCCATGATCGGGGTGCCAACGTCATTCCCGGTTAGGGCAAGTCCGGCGTCCATGCGTGTACGAATTTCGGCATCCCACGATTCGTCCCCGAAAGCCGCAGCATGCGAAACCGGAAGACCGACCGAAGCAAGTGCGTCGGCCGGATCGAAAGCTTTATCACCATCGTGATGAATACGACGGCCGTACTCCCAATAGAGGGGTTGCACCGCAGTTTCGCCCTCGGATTTGCGGACGGACTCCAGCACCCGCAAAAGGTTGTGAGTGAACTCGACAGGCTTACGGTAGGGCGAATCCTCAGCCGGGTTGTTCTTGAACAACAGGCTGATGGGCTGCCAGATGATGTTCAGATCACGGTGTGGTTGCACTGCATCGACGACCCAACGAGCCGTCACCCAACACCACGGTCAAATAGGGTCAATCCAAAATTCGATATCCATGAGACGAACCTAGTGCACGATCGCGGAAGCACCGGGCAGCTGCACCAAGAGTCCAACACGACCTGGAGGCACTTTGACCGGAACCAAACCACCAGTCCGTTTGGCCTGGTATCTCAACCCAGCCTGCCGATTCCGATAGGTCGATCGGTCCAATCAAAGCAAGAATGGGGGAATGCGGTCTATCGAAATCATTACCTTGAGGGACTGGCCGGTTGCATCAACCACTAAAGACTGCTGAAATTCGCTAAAGCATGCGGGAAAGAGTTCCGAAGAAAAAGGCACCCCTATCCCGAGGAACCAGATGTTGAAAATTTCTGTTGCGACGCAAAACTGGATCGCGCTTGGCGTCGATGAAATCCGTGATCGTGAAACCGGCGCAACAGCGGTGGAGTATGCGCTGATGGTCGGCTTGATCGCTGTTGGCATCATCACCGCCGTAGTTGCACTTCGCAACAAGGTGTCCAGCACGTTCAACAACGTCAACAACGCCATGGGCAAGTAGTTCCCACTTCGGGGCGAGCAACTCTTGCCCGCACGGTAGCCCCTCGCAAACAGCGGGGCAACCACCTGCGAGCTCAGTCAGGAAGCACGCTACGAAGCCCTCGGCCCGTTTCGCGGCCCGCAGCATTGTTGATCTCAACCGCGCCGCGTCCTAACGACGAACGCATGCGGGGCTTGAGCCTTCCTCGTTCCCGATCAGTCGTTATTCGATGGTCTGCTTCCAATGGTTGAAGAACGTGATTTCTTTGGCAGCCCGGCGAGGTGTCGGAGAAAAATCGTCACCGGTGTAGTAGCCGACAGGTAACAACGCCACCTGGGTGACCGATTCCGGGATGCCGAGAATTTCAGCGACTTCGCGTTCGTGCTCAAGATGGAAGGTGGTCCATGCCGAGCCGAGTCCACGCGCCCGGGCCGCAAGCTGAAAACTCCACACGCCAGGAATCACGCTGCCTTGGTAACCCGATACCGCACCGTTACCAGCGTTGGCGGGAAGCCGATCAAGGCGCATAGCAATTACCCACGCCGGAGCATCGGCAATGTGATCAACCAGATACATGGCCGAATCAATCACCTTCGCCTGCCGATCCGCCAATTCACCCACTTGATTCGCCGCTAGATACGCCCGTCCGATTGACTGGTAAAACGGTGCGATTTTGGCCATTACCTCCTTGTCGTCGATGACCATCCAACGGTTCCGTTCAAGGTTGCCGCCCATTGGCGCACGGCTCGCCACTTCGATGCAATCGAGCAGCAACTGACGAGGAACGGGCCGGGTAAAGTCCATCCGTTTGCGAACTTGCTTTGTGGTCATCAACAGGTGGTCGGCTGCGGCAATATCGATTTCAGTCATGGCGAGAACCGTACTTCGTTTGCCCTCCACTTTGCGGTTCAACTTTTGATGGTTGCGGCCTATCGCCAATTCGATTCGAGCCCCACCCAACAAGTCCACTTTCCGACCAACAAGGCGGACCGGGAACGCTTCGAAGCTGACGAGCCCCATCGCCGCTTCACTTCGAACCCCACCCAACAAGTCCACTTCCGACCAACAAGGCGGACCGGGACTCTTCGACAATTCGAAGGCTGCGTTCGAGACAGGTCGCTAGGCTCGAAAGTTGTGGAGATTACGACTGAAGAACAGCTACGGGCCATCATCGGAAACCCTCAAGACGTTGTGGTTTCCAAGCTGGCCAATCGACTGAATCCCCTCACCCGTGCCTACATCGAACGCTCACCGTTTATCTGCGTCGCCACCTCACACAACAACGGCGATTGTGACGTAAGCCCTCGTGGTGACCCGCCCGGATTCGTCCGCATTCTTGATGATCAAACGTTGCTGATTCCCGAGCGTCCGGGCAACAAGATCGCCGACACGTTACGTAACATTTTGCACAATCCACGCATCGGCATTCTGTTCATCGTCCCCGGAGTTGGCGACACCTTCCGCGTCAACGGACACGCCATCCTCATCGACGACGCCGAACTACTGGCCGATTCGGCGATCGAAGGTAAGACACCAAAACTTGGTATCAAAGTTCAGATCCACGAGGCCTACACGCAGTGCCCCAAAGCATTCCTACGTTCCGACCTTTGGAACCCCGAGAACCACCGCTCTTCAGCAGACTTTGCTAGCGGTGGCGAAATCCTCCGAGCCGTTCGCGCTGAAGCCAACTTCGACGCCGCCGCCTACGACACTGCCCGAGCTGAGCGCTACGGCCGCCGCGACGGCTTTTACTAGTCCGCTCGGCAGATTTAGTGCATGAGCGCGTAAATCATTGCGTAGTGTCCTGGTGGCACTTCCGCGTTGGTGCTGGCAACTGAGGTCAAAACACTACGCAATGACTTACGCTTCCCTGCAGGAGTGCCAGTGCCAGAGAAAGTATAAATATCTCCGGGCCCTTTTCATCCCCGGCTACTTCCTCGTCGTTCTGGTTGGACAAGGCAGGCAGTGCCCCCTACCGTCCCGCAGGCCTGCGAAGCAGGGGCTGCGCAGAAATTGCCAGGACCAAATTGCTCCAGACATATTCACACCAGTTCCGGCACAGGACGCATTAGGCCGGGTGCGTGACCAAAATGTCGCCTACTAACGACCAAATTCGCATTGCTTGTGAGAAAAACCGTCTTAGTGCATGTTCGCACGAATTCGTAGCGCATCGCTGCGTCCACAAACCCGAGAAATGTTGATGTCGCAAGGAAAGCGACACGCAACAAATTCGTGCTTCCCTGCACTAGTGGGCGACTTCCCTGCACGGGTGTCCTATTTGCGCTGAACGAATGCCTAAAACTTCTCGATGATTGAACGGAGCAACGTGCCCATGCGGGAGCTGTTGAGGCGGCCGGCTTCGATCACGTCGTCGGCGTTGGGGATCGAATCGCTGATGCCTGCGGCCAGGTTGGTGTTGAGCGAGAGGCACAACACTTCGAGGCCAACGTGACGAGCCGCGATAGTTTCCAGCACCGTGGACATCCCTACAAGATCTGCACCCATACGACCGAACGCAGCGATCTCCGCCGGGGTTTCAAAATGCGGACCGTGCAAACCGACGTACACACCTTCGGGCAACGTCGGATCAACGGTTTTCGCCAATGCCCGCAAACGAGGTGAATACGCGTCGGTCAACGGAACGAAACGTGAGGTGTGCGGCGCTGGTGGATTGGGCCCGGTCATTGGTGAGTGGCCACTGAAATTGAGATGATCGCTTACTAACACCGCCTGCCCAACCGGCCACTCCGCTCGCAGTGAACCTGCCCCATTGGTGAGGACGGCGACGGTAGCCCCAGCAGCTGCAGCAACTCGAATTGGGTGCACAACCGTGGCCGGAGCGTGACCTTCGTACAAGTGAACGCGACCGAGCATGAGGAGCACCCGCTGGCCTCCCACGTCGACACTCCGAATGGTTCCGCCATGACCCTGTGCGCTGGGGGCAGGAAAGCCGGGCAAATCCGTCATCGGAAACTCAATCCCGTCACCCAGTTCCGATCTGACGGGCCCCAACTCCGCTTCGCTTCGAGCCCCATCAGGGGGTTCTATTCCAACCGGCAAGCCGGATCGGGAACCCAGTTGATTGGCCGCATCACGCCAGCCCGAACCGAGAATAACCACCACATCGTGCCTGGCACATCCGGTGATACGGGCCAACTCGGCGGCGGCCTGATCAGCTAGGGCAAACGGTTCAGGGGCAGAAGGCGAGGTCATGGTTCCAAACTAACTGCCGTAGTAACACGAAGCTTTGCCGAGCCACTGAGAGCATCGAAGCGCCCTTTGGTAAAACGCATGTTTACGCCGAAATTTTCGGCCGGGCCCCCGTGCCACCGACGAGGTGCTACATAGTTCCGCCCACAGAGGGCTCCTCTCAGCGAGAATCGACCGTTACCGAAATGGCCAGGACCGTTGCCCAATCATCGATCCAATCGTCTCCACCTGGCTTCGAGCACAACCCCACCAACAAGTGACCTGAATCAAAGTCTCCGTCAGGAACCTAAGGTTTGCGCCGTGTCTAGCGAAACTCCCCGACAACAAACGCCCGCACAATCGGTTGCAGAACTTTTGGAGTTAAAACCGCTCGGAGTTGAAGGCGGACTCTTTGCTCAAACATGGCAGTCCAAGAGCGGCGAAAAACGGCCGGCAGGAACGGCGATTTACGCCCTGTTCACCGACGAACCGGAATCGTTTTCCGCGCTCCACCGCCTCGACGCCGCCGAAGTTTGGCACCACTACCTCGGCGACCCATTGCACGTGGTGTTGCTCCATCCCGACGGTACCCACGACGTTCGAATCCTGGGAACCGACTTATTGAACGGCCAACGTCCGCAGCTGATCATTGAGGCCGGAACGTGGATGGGCGCCTACGTTCCAAGCCCAGGGAGCTACACCTTGATTGGCTGCACCATGGCGCCAGGTTTCGTCGGCGAGGCATATGAAGGTGGCGTACAAGCTGAGTTACTGAACGCCTACCCCGCGGCTACCGAACTGATTACCCGACTGACCCGCCCCGGCCACGAACTCGGAACCCCACCAGTTTCCTAAAACTCCTCTGGCTAATCGGCTTCAGAAACGCTAAACCCGGAGCCACCGACGTTCAACGACCACCGATGCGGCTGGGGTGCCACGTTGCGAATGCAACACCATGCTGAATTCGCAACGTGGCACAAATACGTCATCGGTTGCGGCGCGTTTCCCTTATCTCGCTTAGAAACCACGCCAATAGGCAGGCTTGTTGGTTGCGGGGTTTTGCCGTCCGGCTGTCGCCGTCCGAAAAGCATTGTGCTGTGCTTGATTGAGCGCTCGCCTATCGGCT